>JAHDBQ010000013.1:0-6784 GCA_020630305.1 Alphaproteobacteria bacterium
AGCACCAGATTGTGATTCTGGGGGTCGCCGGTTCAATTCCGGTCACTCGCCCCATATTTAATAAAACCCAATCAATCATTTTACTTCTCGAACCCTCTACCTTTATTACTAGATTGCTTTCCTCCAACCTTATCTTGCCAATATGTTTTTGACCTTGCTCTGGAAGAACTCACCTCTTCTTTACCTTTATTATTAGAACCAAAGCTATTTTCCTCGTTAGAATCATATTCCTGCTCATGATGAACTTCCTCCCGATCTAAATCTTCTTTATTTGCGATGACTCCGTCTTTTTTTGAGGCTTTTGCGATATTATCAATATAATTCTGAAAAACCTCTTCGCTAAATTTAATTCTTTGCCCCCCTTCTCCAAGTTCTTCTTTTCCTTTTCTGCTTGGCATTTTATTGTCTTTGCCTAAAACTGTAGCAAAAGTTTTTCGTACAGTTTCTGGGGTATCTTCTTTATTTAATAACTCAATACACTTTGTTAAACTGTCAGTTTGCACTTTTAGATAACCATCCTGCCTTGATGTAAGCAGAATATTCACAAACTCCTTAATATTATCTTGCGCATCAAATTCACCATCCCAATTGCTCATGCTAGCACATGATGCAATTAGTTGCTTCTTCTCACCAACCGAAACCTGATTTGCATTAGGATTAACTGATGAATCTCTAAGATAATTATAAGTCTTATTAACAACTGCTTTGAACCCCCCACCCCCTTGATCTAGAGAACCACGAAGTTTTATAATAAATTGCTGCTATACTGGCATCTGTTCTTTAATATTTTGCAGTGTTAAATCAAAATCAGATGCTGTAAATACATACTCTCTTTCCTTTAATTTAAGTTCATCACCTGCATCTTTTGTAATCATATTTTCTGCGAATGATTGCTTAACTTTATCAGACGCATTATTTAGCAGGCTTACACATTCTACCATACTCGCAGTATCTGTGCGCAAATCACCTGTTGTTCTATCCTGTGCAAGAACTCCTATTAAATTCTTTATCGTTTGCCCTTGATTCTCTGCGGTCCAATTTTTATCATTAAGAGCCATTAAAGCTACAAAATCCATTTTCTTTTGCTTTGTATCTTCGATTCTATTTCCTGGCTCAGGGAGAAGCTTATCATGCAGATCTATAAAGAACTTTTGTTCAGTTAAAGTATCCTCTAATTCTAACAAAACTCCCTTGAAATCCTCAGCTTTGAATTCATAATTTTCAAGCTCTTCAGTTATTTCCACGCCAAGAGCTTTTGCAAATGATTCCCTAACTAAATCATTTGTTGTATTAATTTCATTTAAAAATTCTATACATTTTGTTATGCTTGCAGTATCGCTGCTAAGCTCCTTTGTATCTCTCTTTAAAGCTAATACTCCTATTAAATCCTTTATGCTTTGCTGGCTATTTTTTTTATCCCAATTTTCAATACATGATTTTATCGCCATCATTTTTAGCGCTTTACCATAACCAACATAGGTACTAGCAACAAACCAACCATTATATGACAATTCATTAAATAAACGAAGAGCAAACCCTTGCTCTGACAACATATCCTCAGTATTTATTACATGATGCATATTGTTAAGCTCTTTTTGAATATACTCATCAAAATGTTTTGGTTTAAATTGGCCTAAATCAAGACTATCACTTGGGCCTGCCTTACTTATAATATATGCTCGAAATGCATCTGAAACAAAACTATCTAATGATTTATCATTAAGCTGTTCTACAAGAAGTAACATACTATTTGTAATAGCAGAATAACCAGCTCCATTTCTTTCCTTAGCTAGCGCTCCTATTAATTCATTAAAAAGCTTCCCATTATCTAAATTTTCTTTATTTTCTGCAAGAGCAAATATCATTTTCTGTTTTTCAGCAAAACCTGAATAACTAAAAGAATCGAATATGCCAACATTTTTTGCTCTTTGCTCGTAAATACTTAAAATAAATTCTTGCATATATAAATTATTTCTTTCTGTAGTCAGCTCTTTATCTGAGTATTTTTTATATCTCCCTAATTCATAATTTAAGAAATGTCTTTTTGTTTGTAAATAACCTTTAAAATATAAATATTCAGAATTCTCACTTGCCTTACCGAAAGCCAAGGTTCCTATACCTTGCGGATCTAACTCAATAACATCCAGTGCATTCTGCCGAACATTGTCAAATGTATTATTATCATTGTCTATAGTGCTACTACTTAAATTAATGCCCACCCCCCGCAGTGAATAATCTTTAAATACTGAGCTTCCCTGCTTAACTTTTTTATTTGGATTACCATGCATCGCCTTTCTAACAGAGCTTGTATCTTTACCCCCAAAACCGAAAGTCAATACCCTAGCATTAGCTAATTTATCTTCAACCACACCTATTGGAATATTATCACTAATTCCCCCGTCCGAATAATTGATACCATCAATTTCTACACTTCTTAAGGCAACTGGGAAAGCGGCAGAAGCTCTTGCTGCAAGTGCAATTTCTACCTCGGGAGTATTAAAATCAAAAATCTTTAATTTTCCACTAGATCTATTTGTAGCAGTGACGCTTAAAGATTTAAAGTTTTTAGGATCTATATAATGCAGTATTTTCAAATGACCAAAAGTTATAGGCAAATCTTTATTGCCATTCAGAATCAGATCTCTTAGTGAAGCAATAGACTCTTTGCTAAATTCATCTGATAATTCTAAATTGATAAGTTCGTTTTTTAAATTTTCTTTATTTTTTACTGCGTAATTGTGTATTGCGGAGTATATATTTCCTTGCAAAAAATCATACATTCCATCCACTCCACCTTGCCCTAAAGACTTCTTAGCTCCTATGCTTCTATTCATTGCAAGAGACATGAAATTTGTATTTTCACTAACCTTCCTACTATCTTCAGAACTCATCCCACATGCAAATAATGCTGCAGTCATAGCACCTGCCGAGCTACCAGCAACCTCTTTCACATTGCTTGCAACACCGCTCTCTTCAAGAACTTTATGAACCCCGGGGTATATGGCGCCCTTTGCACCCCCACCGCTAAAAACAAGAGCGGTTATTTGTTTTTTCTGTGACTCCAACTCTTCTTCAGAAGATATAGACCCAAATGGTTTGGGCTCTTCATAGTTATTTAAACTATCATAACTACTTACTTCAGCGTCGTTGTCTAACTCACTTTTGTCTTTATTAAATTTTGACATAAATTTATAGTTTTAGTTGTACTTATAATCTAAATATTAACACCTAATAACTAAAAAATCATTCACTATGCTTCAAAAGCATTTATTTACCTGAGGTTAAGTTGTATATTTACATCTATTAACAAACTCAAAAGTTGATTTATTTAAAATTTTAGAGAATCATATCAATCCATAACTTTGGAAAAATACTAGTTACTTTAATTTACCTTGATTCTTACGCGAAAATACTGTAGTATGTTCCTGTTTATTATTTAACTAGCATATTTCGTATGGATTACAAATTATCAAACCTTCTGCTGGCAATAGTTTTGTCAGTGGCAATTATTTTCTCATGGCGTCATTTTTACGAAAAGCCCAGACTAGAAAAATTAGCTGCTGACCAAAAAGAATATAACTTAAAAATAAGTAAAATTAAAAAGCAGCAGCTAGCACAGGCAGCAAGCCTTGAAGCCCAAAGAGAAGAACAGCAAATAAGTATTAAAAATATTGAAATTAAATCTCCAAAGTTAGCCGGGTCGTTCTCTTTAAAAGGCCTTAGATTTGATAATCTAACTCTAAATAACTACAATGAAAATCTAGATGATGATAGCGACGTTGTGCATCTACTTACCCCTTCCAAAGACAATAAAAGTTATTTTGTTGAGTTTGGCTGGTGGGGTAATGATAAGAGTGGATCATACCCTAACGCTTCCACAATCTGGCAAGCAAATGGAAATGTTTTATCATCTGAGCAGCCAATTGAACTTCACTGGAGCAACCCTCAAGGCGTTGTTTTTAAGGTGATTATTTCACTGGATGATAATTATCTATTTACCATAAAGCAAATAACAGAAAATAATTCCGGGAGCCCTATCAGCGCTCAATATTACGGATTAGTGAATCGCATTTACAACCAAAAAGAAGATAAAGATAATTCAAGAGCACATAAAGGTATGATCGGCGCAATTGACAACAGGCTTCAAGAATATAGCTATTCCGACTTAAAAGACTCAAAAAAAGAGCATTTCGCAAAAGGTGATCTCGAATGGCTTGGAATTACTGACAAATATTGGCTCACTGCCTTTATACCTGACAAATCACATAAATATTCTGCAAATTATAAATATGCGATGAAGGGAGCTGCTGATAAGTATCAAGCTGATTTTATCTCTGAGAATAAAATTCTAGATGCAGGTGAAAAAGCAGAAGTAACCCACCATTTATTTGCAGGGGCAAAAAAAGTAGCGCTGCTTGATAAATACGAGCAGAAACTTGGTCTTAAACTCTTTGACAGAGCAATTGATTTCGGCTGGTTCTACATATTAACTAAGCCTATTTTCAATGCTTTGAATTTCTTTTACAGCTATGTTGGTAATTTTGGAATCAGCATTATGATTGTGACTGTTATAATCAAGCTGTTAATGTTTACCATTGCAAACAAATCTTATCGTTCAATGCGTAAAATGAAAAAGCTGCAGCCACAAATAGAGCGCATAAAAGAGATGTATGCAGAAGATAAGCAGAGAATGAATCAAGAAGTTATGCAGCTATATAAAAGAGAAAAAGTTAATCCAGTTTCTGGTTGCTTACCACTTTTAGTACAGATACCCGTATTCTTCTCTATATATAAAGTGCTCAGCGTAACTATCGAGATGCGTCATGCGCCATTCTTCGGATGGATTCAAGACCTTTCAGCGCCAGACCCAACTAGTATTTTGAATTTATTTGGGCTACTACCTTATGAGGCACCTGAATTCCTTGTAATTGGCATTTGGCCGATCTTTATGGCAATTACGATGTTCTTACAGCAAAGAATGAGCCCTAAGCCGGCAGACCCTGTACAAGCGCAAGTTATGAAGTTCATGCCTTTATTCTTCTTATTTATGTTTAGCGGATTCCCTGCTGGGCTACTTATTTACTGGTCATGGAATAATATACTTTCAATTATCCAGCAAACTTATATTAATAAGCTTAGCAAGGAGTAATTTACAGTGGCCTTAAATAGTAGCATTTTTCGCCAGGAAGCAAAATTCATTGCAGGTGCAGCTAGAGTAGAACAATTCCCAAAATTGTTTTTGCCCCAAATTGCTTTTATTGGCAAATCTAATGTTGGAAAATCAAGTCTGATAAATTCTGTATGTAAAAAAAAATCTCTTGCTAGAGTTTCTCATACCCCAGGCAGAACACAGCAAATAAATTTCTTTTCTATTGCAGACAAAATTATAATTAGCGACCTGCCTGGATACGGCTTTGCAAAAGTTTCAAAGAACTTACAAATTGTCTGGGAACGCATTATTACTCACTATCTTGAAAATAGTGAGAATCTAAAATTAGTCAATTTGCTGATTGACTCTCGTCGGGGTATCAAAGAAAATGATATCGAAATAATGAACCTGCTCAGTGAGTTTGAAAGGAACTTTCAAATCGTTTTTACTAAAGCAGATAAAATAAAAAATCATGATGACTTCAAAGAAGAAACCATGCAACACTTAAAGGCACTAGGCCATGCATGCGAATTCATTCTAACTAGCAGCAAAAATGCACTAGGGGTTAGGGAGCTGCAGGGAAGTATGTGCAGCTTATAGCTATATAGTATATTAACTACATAAGCACAGCAAATATTTTTAATGCTGCCAAGTGCTACATTTATATTTGACTTTACGGTCGTTAATCATTTACCCTTAAATTAAGGGGGAGGTTTTGTTATAGTAACTTACCTTGGATTGGGATGGCATTTGCGGTTTGCTTGTAATACTTGAAGATCAATAATTTATTGACAGCGCCCTCTTTTGCTTCAAGGTAATTTACTATACTTTCCTAAAATCATGAAGATATTTGGGGAGGTATTAACATGAAAAGAGCATCTGTAAAATTTTCTGACAAAACAATAATTATTACCAGACAAGAGCTAGAAGAAATTCAATATCTTACTGCAAAATTAGAAGTCAAAAACACTGATATTTTAAATCATCCGGCGGTCATTGACTGTTTGTTCTATTATAAAATCAACACTCTGCAGGAAAAAAGAGCTTCTATATTCATTGAAGAACTCAAAGGAAATTCAGAAGATATTTTACTGATAATAAAAATTTGCTCTTTGTTTAGCGGGGAGCTTAAAATATATGCAAGTAATAATAACCTGTATAAAAATGCAGAAGCTATTGCAAAAGTAATGACTGAATTAAGATGCTTAAGTGAGCTTGATATATCTAATTGTAATATCGGCAATAAAGGACCTATCGTTGCTAAGCATTTAGCGAAAATACCATCTCTTGGAGTGCTTACAATAAGCGGCAATGGCTTTGCGGATGATGGGATAGAAGTTATAGAAAATCTTGTGGCCGGTGATAATTTATATCATTTATCAATCGATCCTCAAGATTTTGCTAATTCGCATATTGCAATAAGGCATGCTGCTGAATCTTCAATCATAAGCCTTGACCTGAACCTATATATTAACGTGCTTTTGTCGAACGATATCTTAACTATAATAAATAAATCATATCATCTTGCAGCTGTTGAAGGGATGATAATACCAGAGATGCAGCAAAATGAACTTGAAAAATTACTAACGAATAATCAGCTCCGCTATAAAAACCTGACTACAGAAATAATTTCTC
>JAHDBQ010000013.1:6794-10692 GCA_020630305.1 Alphaproteobacteria bacterium
AGGTTTATTTTCTTACTTTGACAAGCACCAAAAAGTGCCGTTTGTTAATTTAAAAGATGCAATGTTCTTGTCAGATTGCAACTTAAACTACTTAAAAATCCTATTTGAAGAAGCCCCTCATCTTGCAAAAATATATCACAATAAAAATTTTATTTATTATAATTTTTTTACGATGCTTGGAGTTTGCAAAAAAATGCACGGCAGTGAAGACGCATGAAGCAAAGCTGGCCTGTATAATTTGCCATCCGACATTAAAATGTATATTACCAAATTAGTCCTAGAAAATATGAGCTTTAATAAAGTAAAGAAATGGAATAAAGAAAATTATAAATCTTGGCAAAAAGACTCACAGCAAGCTGCTAATGAGAATGAGTGTTATGAAAACCACCCTCAAGTAATTGAGGATGATTTAGAGATAATCGGCGATGCTTGAAAGAGTTTTTTAAGTGTTTTTCATTGTCTTGACAAGATCAATGATTCTTTTGCGACCTTCTTTGCTTTTGATTTCGCTGAATGCTTTTATCAAAGCTATTATCTCGCGCTCCTTGACGGCTTCAGGATCTTTATCATCGTAAATTTCTGGTTTCTCACCAAAGGCTTTTCTTATAACTTTGTTATTATCGTCGCTTTGTTCATAGAAATAGCTGACTGGAACCTTAAGAAACTTTGCAAAAGCAAATAATTTTCCGCTAGAAATTCTATTAACTGCTTTTTCATATTTTTGCACTTGCTGAATACTAACATCAACCGCTTGGCCAAGATCTTGTTGGCTCATGCCCATCATCATTCTGCGCATTTTTAATCTATTGCTAACTAACTTATCTACGTCGTCTGCGCGACCCTTCCCAGGAATCTCACTCATTTCCAACCCCCCATTCGTGATTAATTACAAATTATTAAAAATTACAAATCCCGCCCCCGGAAGTTGTAATTAGCCCTTTTTGAATCGGGCCAGTTCCTTGGAATGGATATTATCACCTATGATTGTATTATGCAATAGCAAAAAAGCTACCGGTAAGATTTTTTTTGCATTATTAAACCTAGGGGTTGTATTGCAAGCACAATTAATACTAAAAATAGTAACATCAAATGACTATTTCTAGAAAAAGCAGTACTATTTTCAATCTTTACCGGGATGTAAGATTCAATGTAACCCACATTATTAAGAGGCATATATTTTATAATTCTACCCACAGGGTCAATGATTGCAGTAATACCATTATTGGCTGCTCTTAGCATCGGCAAGCCATTTTCGACGCTGCGCATTCTTGCTATATGCAAGTGCTGATAAGGCCCTGAAGAAGTTCCATACCAAGCATCATTTGTTACATTCACGATTAAATCTACATTGTCATTTAATATCTTGCTCTCTTCAGAGAAGATAGACTCATAACATATTTGCGGCTGGATATTTAATTTTATGTCAGGCAAATGAACAATGCCTCTCTTGCCTGCTGTAAAGTCAATCATACCGTGGGTGAGCTTTTTTATTGGTAATATTTCTTGAAGAGGTATATATTCACCAAAAGGTACAAGGTGAGCTTTATGATAATCAAATAACAAGCTCCCATCTGCCTTAAGGCCAATAAATGATGAGTATAACTCATAATTTTCTGCAGATGCATTATCATTCACCCCGCCAAATAATAGAACCTGCTGCCCTTCCAGAGCGCTCATGGTTGTCTTGTGAATTTCTGCATGATGGTACGGAGCAGTTAGGGCCGCTTCAGACCATATTATAATATCTGGCTTTTTAGCATCACCGGAATTATCTGATAAATTTTCTTCTTTGGATAATTTTACATGCGTGTCCAAATTTTTCCAAAATCTATTAATGTCCCATTTGCCGGTTTGCTTGATAGATGGCTGCACAAGGCGAGCTTTTATTTCGCTAAAATTTGTTGGGTTCTCTGTTAAGCGATTTATTCCAAAGAAAATCATTGCAGATAAAATTATCAAGGATGTGCATATTCTAATAGCGAGTAATTTTCTGCTATAAAAAATGGATCCTATATATACTGCAATAAAACTAAGGCCAATCACGCCGAAGATGCTAGCTGACTGAATCATGATTTCCGAAAAAGCAAAGCCGTAGCCAAGCATTGCCCAAGGCAGGCCAGTCAGCACCCAGGTAATAAGCCATTCTTGCAAGAGCCAAAATATACAAAACATAAAATGATATAACGCACTTTCTTTAAAGTAAAAACTACATGCGCTAGAAAAAGCAATAAATAGAGCCAAAAAAGACGGCAGGCCAAATAGAGCAAATGGTATTGCCCACCAGAACTGATCTATATACACAGCCGGTGCGAAAGATATCCAGTATAAACTAGTTATAAAAAAGCCAAATCCGAATAAATAACCACGAGCTAGACAAGCGCGCAAGTTCTCGCTAAACGAAATTTGCCTAGCTAAAATTGATAAAGCAAAGATTGCAGGAAGGAAAAATACAGGCGCAAATATTGCCCCGCAAATCAAGCCAAAAATAAAAGAAAGCTTTTTTGTTTGAATCATTGCCAAAAACCCTTGTATAAATGTTCACTACATGATATACAAAATATATTCAAAAGTATAGGATTTTTTATGACAGATAATCTATCAAAACTTCTTGCGGGTAAGAAGGGTATTATTACCGGCGTTGCAAATAATATGTCTATTTCTTGGGCAATTGCTAAGTTAGCCGCGGCCCATGGTGCTGAAATTGGACTAACTTATCAAGGACCGGTATTAGAGAAAAGAGTTTTTCCGCTCGCTGCTGAAATTGGCTGCGACTTTGTACATGAATGCGATGTCACAAATGAAGAATCTATGGATAGTTTATTTAAGAAAGCAGAAGAAAAATGGGGAGAGATTGACTTCATAATTCACGGTATTGCCTTCGCAGATAAAAACGAATTAAAGGGGCGCTACATTGACACTAGCCTAGATAATTTCTTGAATTCAATGAATATTTCTTGCTACTCTCTAACTGCACTTGCTAAAAAAGCTGAGCCTTTAATGAAAAATGGCGGATCTATCATTACCCTAACCTATTACGGAGCTGAAAAAGTTGTACCGTGTTACAACGTTATGGGTCTTGCAAAATCTGCGCTAGAAACTAGCGTTAAATATTTAGCATATGATATGGGGCCAAATAACATAAGGGTCAATGCTATTTCTGCCGGACCAATCAGAACATTAGCAGCTAGCGGCATTGGTGACTTTAAAACAATGTTAAAACTACACGAGCAAACTGCTCCGCTAAAGCGCAACACTACGCAAGATGATGTTGCAGGGGCTGCCTTGTATTTGCTTAGCAACCTGGCATCTGGCGTGACAGGCGAAGTTCATTATGTCGATTCTGTATATAATGTGATTGGAATGAGTTTAAATAGCGAACCTAAATAAATTACAGTTCTGCAATGATTGAAATAGAAGATAGTAAAATGCAAAATACAAAAAAATATATACCAATAATATTGCTTATACTAGCCTCTATTCTAACCCAAGGCTGTAGTTCTGGTGGCTTTGGTATAAAATCTTACAAAACAATCAGCTCGCAGCTTAAAAAAAGGCATAATTTAAGCCGGGGTGATTTAATCATAACTTACGATCTTGGTCGCATCGACAAAACAGACTGCATCTACTATGCCGACTTACACAAAGTAATTAATAATAGTGGCTATACCTATACTTACTTAGATAAATTTTCAAAGAGCTATAAATCTCCCAAGATCTTGAGAAAAGAAGCGTGTAAGAAGGTCAAAATTATTTGCAAAAATTTGCTTATGCTGCACCGCAAACACAAAATCCTAACAAGCAGTCAGTATAATTATGTTAAAAAAATTGCAAGTAAGCGCAAGATAGACGCAAGAACAGAACTTGCAAAACTTGATAAAATTATATCTTTTATTCCGAT
>JAHDBQ010000014.1:0-10243 GCA_020630305.1 Alphaproteobacteria bacterium
AATTCATTTTCCAGATAGGTTGAATTTATCTTTACACACTTAAATGAACAGTCTCCTACTTGCTGCATTTAATAAATATTCTGCTAATTCATCGATTTTTCTTGTAAAAGTCTAATAAAACTATCTATACTTAGATTAGTATAAATAATAGGGAAAATATATGTTAAATAGCTATGCATGTGAACCAAAAAACACCAAAGGCAGGATTTATCCAGAAAATACCACCCCGTATCGCAATGAATTTGAACGTGATCGGGACAGAATAATTCATTCTAATTCTTTTAAGAGGCTGCAATACAAAACTCAGGTTTTTGTTAATCATGAAGGCGATCACTACAGAAACAGGCTTACTCATTCTATGGAGGTATCATCAATTGCTCGGTCTTTATCTAAGGCCCTTGGATTATCGGAGGATCTTGCAGAAGCTGTCGCTCTTGCTCATGACCTTGGTCATACTCCTTTTGGTCATGCTGGAGAGTATGCGCTTGATGAATGCATGAAAGATTATGGTGGCTTCTCGCACAATGCTCATTCTTTTAAAATTCTCACTCACGGGGAGCGCAAATACGCAGCTTATGATGGTCTGAATCTCACTTGGGAAGTTCTAGAGGGGGTTGTTAAGCATAATGGACCTGTAGAATATTCAGATGATTTTGCATATATTTTTGAATATGACAAGAAACATAATCTAGAGCTTAATAAGCATTCATCTGCCGAGTCGCAGGTAGCTGCATTATCTGACGATGTTGCTTATATCTGCCATGATTTAGAAGATAGTATTAGGGCTGAGATTATTACATACGATGATTTAGCTGAAATAAAATTCCTCGATGAATATATTCACAAAGTAAAGAGGTCGTATCCTGACATAACTGACGCAAGGTTAATATACGAGCTGAGTCGCAAACTCACGCACCATTTGATTGAGAGTCTGCTGTACCAAACTCGCCTAAATATTGAGAAATACAAGATAAAATCAGAGCAAGACGTAAGAAGTCTTGACAGGCAATTAGTTGATTTTACTGAAAATACTTGGGAAGAAATAAAACTAATTAAAGACTTTTTGCTAAGAAAGGTGTATAAGCATCACAGAGTGGCTTCTGTTACTTTGCAATGTCAGAACGTTGTGAGAGATTTGTTCAAATTATACGATGAGAACATAGATCTCTTGCCTTTTTCTTGGAGAAAAATGATAGAAGAAGGTGATGAAAATTCTAAAATGATAGTTATTGCCGACTACTTGGCTGGCATGACCGACAGATTTGCAATTAAACAGTACCAGTCATTTTATAATTTAAATTTTGCAAATACTGATTTATGAATATATTTGAGAAATTAACTAAAGATTTACAAAAATTAGGGAGCTCATTATGCAGTGACCCTTATATATGGTCTAAAGCAGCACTTGAGGTTCCTAAAGATACAAAAAATGGTGACATTTCTTGCAATATAGCAATGATTATGGCTTCAAAAGAAAAGTGTAATCCCAGAGAAATAGCTACTAAATTCAAAGACCTAATTCAACAATTAGAATATATAGAAAAAGTAGAAATTGCTGGCCCTGGATTCTTGAACTTCAAGGTATCTAACGCGGCATGGCATGAATGTTTAGCATCTATTTTAAATAAACAAGACTCCTTTTGGCGAGTGAATGTAGGGCAGGGAGAAAAAGTAAATATAGAATATGTATCTGCAAACCCCACAGGCCCTATGCATATAGGGCATGCAAGGGGCGCGGTATATGGCGACGCTTTAGCTAATTTGCTGCAAAATTGTGGATTTGAGGTAACTAAAGAATATTACATTAATGACGCAGGCTCGCAGATAGATACCCTAATTGAAAGTGCATTCCTTCGTTATAAAGAAGCCTACACTAAAGAAGAGGTAGAAATACCTGAAGGTTTGTATCCTGGAGATTACCTTAAAGGAGTAGGTGAAAAACTTGCTGAAGAGTTTCAAGGTAAGCTTCTTGAAATGGATAGGCAAGAAAGGAAGAGTTTGCTGAAGCAAATTGTAGTAGATGAAATGATGGCATTGATAAAATCAGATCTTGCTGACCTTGGCGTGTATCACGATGTGTTTTTCTCAGAGACTACTTTGCATGAGGATGAAAGTATCACAAACTCAATCGATATTTTAAAAAATAAGGGGCTTCTATATACAGGAACTCTGCCTCCGCCAAAGGGCAAGCTAACTGATGAGTGGCAAGAACAAGAACAGCTATTATTCAAATCAACTGATTATGGCGATGATCAAGACAGGGCAGTGCAGAAAAACGACGGCTCCTGGACTTATCTAGCGGCTGATTTTGCTTACGCTCAGGATAAAATAAATCGTGGCTTTAACAGTCTTGTTTACATACTTGGGGCAGATCATGGCGGATATGTAAAACGTATAAAAGGCGTGATCGAAGCGCTTAGCGATGGTAAAGTGCAGAGCGATATTAGAATTAGCCAGTTAGTGAATTTCGTGAAAGATGACAAACCAATGAAAATGTCTAAACGAAGTGGCAATTTCATGACAGTTAATGATGTGACTAGCCAAGTAAGCAAGGATATCATAAGGTTTATAATGCTTACAAGGCGCAGCGATATGGTGCTTGATTTTGACTTTGATAAGGTAAAAGAACAGTCTAAGGATAATCCAGTTTTTTATGTGCAATATGCGCATGTTAGAACAAAATCTATTTTGTTAAAAGCAAAAGAGACGGCTCCTGAGGCTTATAATAAGTTTAGTAGCGGTGAGTATGATTTATCGCTTCTAAACAGCGAAGAAGAGCTAGCGCTTATAAAGATAATGGCATCATGGCCAAAAATGCTAGCTTCGGCCGCTAAATCCCGCGAGCCGCAAAAAATTGCTTATTATTTGATCGAACTCGCAACTAAATTTCATTCAATTTGGAATCTCGGTAAGGAAAATAGCCATTACAGATTTAATATTGAAGATGATTTAGAGCTTACAAGCGCCCGCTTTGCTATGGCTAGTGCAGTTGGTAATGTAATAGCTACAGGCCTTGAAGTGATTGGAGTTGAGGCAATGGAGAAGATGTAATTAATATGAGTGGGCTCTTGAAATTATTATTAATGATTATAATTGTAGCTGCTGCAATAGGAGGGCGTTTTTATAGTAATTATGAGAAAAAAAATTCTGTGGTAGTTACTTTAGAAGCTGATAATTCGCCAACTAAGAAGAAACCAGAAAGTCCAGGCGGAATGGTGATCCCTAATTCTGACAGCCTGGTTTATGAGAAGTTAAAATCAGGCGCTCTAAAAGAGCAGGTAGCAACAATTGTGCAAGGACCTGAAGAGCCGATAGAAATCACAAAAACTGGCTTTAAGAATAATGATGTTCATTCAATTGACGACATACTAGCTAACCTAGAGAAATACGAAGATCAACTACTTGAAGATAAATCTTTAGAAAAAGCCGCGCAAGAAGAGCAGGGTGTTGTTATGCCAACTGACCTCAAAAAAACAGATTCAAAAGAGGCGGAAGAGTCTGAGAAGCAAAAACAAAACTTAGATAGTGATTTAAATATTATTAAAGCAGAAGATGATAGATATCAAATTGAAGAGCTAAGCAATATAAATGATCAGGAAAATAAAGGGTTTAAGGTGCAAATAGCAGCTGCTCTTTCGGTAAATAGCGCAAAGAAAAAATGGCTAGAACTTAAAAAGCGTCATGGTAAAGCGCTTAATAAAGCTAGTTTTGTTAACCAGAAAGTTTCTGGAAAAAATGAGCGAATTTTTTATTTGGTGATGGGTGGGTATTACCCATCCTTGAACGAGGCGAAATCTGTATGTAGGCAGCTATCAAGGCGCAACCAGCATTGCATAGTTGTTAGGCCAAGTAAATAAAAGGATTTGAGTTATAAAAAAAGGAAAAGATTGTAAAAATATAGTAACTTACTGTATAAATAATTGACGTATAAATTGGGAGGTGAGTATGTCTAAACACAGCAATCTTGATAATTATATCAGCCTTAGTTTTTCTTTGCCAGGGCTTAAAAAAATAACAAAAAAAGAGCTATATGAGAAATCATCTAATGATCTTTTTAAAAGCGAAGTGCTTGATGTTTTAGCTGGTGCTTTTCGTGGTAAAATTCATAAGAATTCAAATATTTATAATCTTGAGTTTCTTGATACAAAATCAGATAAGCATAAATATTTTATAGAGTTCAACCACATTGCTGTTGATTATGCTAATTTCGAAGTAATTCATAAACATTACAAAATGCCGGTGATAATTTTTTCAAAAATTAAAAAAATCTGGGAAGATCTTTATGATGTCATGTTAAAATTCCTCGAGGAATGCATATTTATTTTTGGCGTTCAGGCCGGTAGTACTGTATCTGGCAGAGAGTTTAAAGATTATCAAGATAAGAAGATTAATGTTGAATCTAAAAAACTTTTTTTACATGGCAAATGTCTTGATTTTCACGGGGGTTTATCTAAAGTTTTAAGGGATTTTAGTAAAAGGGAGATTGAGTATATAACAAAGGAGATAGTAAAGCTATCTACATTTTTTATCGGCATAAAGGGATTAGATGAGCCTTTATATTTCCAGATGTTAAAAAGCTTTAACATTGCTGATTGCGCGCATGAGATTAACTCTTTATATGTAAAAGAAACTGTGCTAGAAAATGTAGATTATGATCTTCTTGACTTTGAATATAGCAGGGAAGACCAGCCTTATATCAGAGCAGCACTACTTTGGAAATACGGGGAATATGATCTAGCAAAAAAGTATTTAAAAGCTGTTCTTACCAGCTTACAATTATCGCTTAAAGATGAAGTTAAGATAACATCTATGTTAGAAGATATGAAGACAGAGCTGAGTGGCAAAAAGATATTTCTTTTGCCAGATCAGCAAGAAGTGTATGATTATATTTCAAGTGATGACTCTAGAATTAGCTGTGACGACTATATTTGATAAAATTTATTTCTCACCAAATAAAAAATATTTGACTAGTGTTGTTGTTATTTTTTATCGAAGTTTTTTTGCTTAAAGCTGATGTTATTTCTTGTCAAACCAAATAATTATGTTTAAAATGATTGAAAATTGAATAACAATCAAATTGGGATGAAGTTGATTTATGTCAGAAAACTTTAGTAAAATCAAAAACAAGAGGCCTCTATCGCCGCATTTGACAATCTACAAACCGCAGATTAGCTCGGTACTGTCTATCGGCCATCGCTTGAGCGGCATTGGCCTATTTTTTGTGCTTGCAATACTTACATGGTGGTTTATTTGCTGGGCAAATAGCGGATTCGATGCTGATCATTTTACTTTCTTTGAAAATATATTCGTAAAAATAATTATGTTCCTTGGAATCCTTGGATATAGCTATCATTTCTGTACGGGCATAAGGCATCTAGTGTGGGATGCGGGGTATGGTTTTTCTATTAGATCAGTGGATATAACTGGCTACTTAACTATTATCTGTACAATTCTGCTTACTTGCTTTTTTTGGTATATTATATAGGTGATAACAATGACAAATAAATATCGTTCAGATTTATCTAAAGCTAAGAATCTAGGCTCAGCGGGCTCTGGAGCTAAACATTGGTGGCATCAAAGACTCAGTGCAATAATTTTGGTTCTAACAACCATTTGGCTAGTAGATTTTCTTTATAATTTAAGCAATATTCCTGCAGAGGATTTTCCAGCGTTTTTTAGTCAAGCCTCGGTTATGATTGGCTGCTTATTGTTTGTGATTATAGGATTCTATCACGCTGCACTCGGCATGCAGGTGGTTATTGAAGATTACGTGCACAATAGAGCCATGCGCCTTATGTTATTGCTTGGAGTGCAATTATTTTCAATTATTTCGGTTGTGAGTTTTGTGGTCGCATTATTCTCTGTAATATCTTATTAAAAAAGGAATTTATTATATATGTCTGAAAATACTAATATTATAACGCATGAGTTTGACGTTGTTGTGGTTGGCGCTGGTGGCGCTGGTCTTAGAGCAACATTCGGCATGGCAGAAGCAGGTCTTTCAACTGCATGCATCACAAAAGTATTCCCAACTAGAAGCCACACTGTGGCTGCTCAAGGTGGCATTAGCGCAGCCCTTGGTAACATGGGAGAGGATGACTGGCGCTGGCATATGTATGACACAGTAAAGGGTTCTGACTGGCTTGGAGATCAAGACGCAATTGCATATATGTGTAAAAATGCTGCGCAAAGCGTAATAGAGCTTGAGCATTATGGTGTACCATTTTCACGAAATAAAGAAGGCAAGATTTATCAGCGCCCATTTGGTGGGATGACTACTGAATATGGCAAAGGCAAGGCTGCACAAAGAACTTGCGCAGCAGCAGACAGAACTGGCCACGCAATATTGCACACATTATATCAGCAGGCTCTAAAGCACCAAGCGCAGTTCTTTATCGAGTATTTTGCCACTGACTTGATCATGGAAGATGGAGAATGCAAGGGAGTTGTAGCTTGGAATTTAGATGATGGCAAGATTCACGTGTTCCGTGCTAAGCAGGTTGTGCTTGCAACTGGCGGATATGGCAGAGCGTATTTTTCTGCAACTTCTGCGCATACATGTACTGGCGATGGCGGCGGTATGTGTATCAGGGCTGGTCTTGCAATGCAGGATATGGAATTTGTACAGTTCCATCCAACCGGAATATATGGAGCTGGCTGTTTAATAACTGAAGGTGCGCGCGGCGAGGGCGGCTATTTGGTGAATTCTGAAGGTGAACGCTTTATGGAAAGATATGCGCCATCAGCCAAAGACCTTGCTTCTCGTGATGTAGTAAGCCGCTCAATGACCATGGAAATCAGAGATGGTCGCGGAGTTGGCGATGAAAAAGATCATGTATATTTACATTTGAATCATTTGCCTCCTGAAGTCTTGCATAAGAGATTGCCAGGAATCTCTGAGACTGCCAAGATATTTGCAGGGGTTGATGTAACCAAGGAGCCGATACCGGTTCTGCCAACTGTGCATTATAATATGGGAGGAATTCCAACCAATGTTCATACGGAAGTGGTTACCTTGAAAGAGGGTAGAGAAACTGTAGTTCCTGGCCTAATGGCAATTGGTGAGGCGGGCTGCGTTTCTGTGCACGGAGCTAATCGCTTAGGGTCTAACTCGCTACTTGACTTAGTTGTGTTTGGTAGGGCGGCTGCTCAGAGAGCTGCAACTACGGTAAACAAAAACTCAGATCATGCAAGCTTAAAATCAGAAACGCTGGGACCTCTGCTAGAACGAATTGAGTCAATGAGAAACAGTGATGGCGAAATGAAAGTTGCTGATTTAAGATTAAAAATGCAAAAAGTAATGCAGAATCATGCAGCGGTATTTAGAACAGAAGAGAGTTTAAAGGAGGGCGTAAAGTTTATTGATGAATTGCGCAAAGAATTTAAAAATATAAATGTTACTGATAAATCTATGATCTGGAATAGTGATCTAGTCGAGGCATTTGAGCTTTCAAACTTGCTCGATCAAGCTGTGCTTACTATGCATGCTGCATATAACAGAAAAGAGAGTAGGGGTGCCCATGCAAGGGAAGATTTTCCAGAACGCGATGATGCAAATTGGATGAAGCACACAATGCTATGGCTTGATACAAAAGGCAAGGTAGATATTGATTACAAAGAAGTAAAAATGGAAACTGGCACTGATGAAGTAGAAACAGTTGAGGCAGTTAAAAGAGTATATTAGAACCCCGTAGGATATAGTTAGAGGTTTTTGCTAGTTATTTGAGGTTTCTGAGTGTGCCTGAACATACATACTAAATAAAGAAGGTGTGTAACTGTTAAGAACAGATAGAAAAAATAAAGAAAGTTTAGTATAATACATAAAAAAAGTGGAGATTATGGCAGATTTAAGATTACCACCAAATTCAAAAGTAGAGACAGGGAAGGTTTATGCAGCGCTTGAGGATGTAAAATCTTCAAAGAGTTTACGTGTATATAGATACAACCCAGACTCTGGTGATAATCCGAGTCTTGATAGCTACGAAATTGACTTAAACGATTGCGGACCGATGGTACTTGATGCTTTGATTAAGATTAAAAATGAGATCGATCCAACTCTGACTTTCCGTAGATCCTGCAGAGAGGGTATTTGTGGTAGCTGTGCGATGAATATTGACGGTACTAATACGCTGGCTTGCACAAAAGCGATTGATGATATTAAGGGTGACATTAAAATTTATCCTCTGCCTCATATGAGCGTGATAAAGGATTTGGTGCCTGACATGACTCATTTTTATGCACAGTATGAGTCAATCAAGCCATGGATGAAATCTGACACTCCAGTTTCCAAGAATAAAGAGCGTTTGCAATCAGAAGAAGATAGAGCGAAGCTTGATGGGCTTTATGAATGCATTTTATGCGCTTGCTGCTCTACTTCATGCCCTAGCTACTGGTGGAATGGTGATAAATATTTGGGCCCTGCAATATTGCTCCAAGCCTATCGCTGGCTGGCTGATTCTCGCGATGAAGCAGATGGAGAAAGGCTACATGATCTTGAAGATCCTTTTAAGCTTTATCGTTGTCACACAATTATGAATTGCACTAAAACATGCCCTAAAGGCTTGAACCCTGCAAAAGCAATTGCAGAAATAAAGAAAAAAATGCTCGAAAGAGAAGGAATGTAATTTTATTTTGGGAGAGATGAATGATGAATTATTTAAAAAAGATTTGGTTGCTACTGACAGTAAATTGCTACTCTTTTGTGGTTCTTGCAGAAAGATCAAATCTTGACTCTTACAGGAGCAACAGAGGCCCTGCTGATTATTTAAGAAAGAATTTTGCAGTAGAAATTTTAATGCATGGAGGATATATCACACTTGGTATTCTTTCCTCCCTAATTACTTTAGCTGTTGTTTCAAAAAAAGCCCGTGAATATATTATAGCATTTTTCTTAGCAGCATTTTTCTTCCTTTGTGCTACATTTGTATTGCAAGCAATAGAAGATTTCGTATTCTTGCCCGTTCACAAAGAATAGGTCATGTATTATGTGTTTTAATGACCCTATCTCAGAGCTAAACATGAAATTATTGTTTGCAATATTGAAAAACGATATAAATGAAGCGCTTACTTTAATTGAATATGGGGCTGATGTGAACTTTCAATATAACATTATGGGGGCAATAATTAGCCCAATAATAATAGCTTGGAGCCGCTGCGATAAAGAGTTAATTGAGCTATTATTAGAAAATGGTGCAGAAGGAATCATGCTAATTATTGGTTTGGAAGAGGGTGCGGATCAAGAATCTGTTTCTCAGGAAGCTCTTGATTTTGTAAATACCTGGTTATAAAAGAAGATTGTAACTAATACCAACAAATTTGGATATCAAAAAAAGAATTTTAGCAATAAGCTACAAAAATCTTTCTTATAGAGACCTTTTATTAATTCTGGGAGGTAAGCTCCGTGATTTTGTCCCTGCTGTATAAATTCATAATCCATATTATGGAAAGTACTTGTTAGTATTGTTAAAAATCTTACAATAAGTATTTGCAGTGCTGCCTGAACCGGGATCATTTAATTAACTCCATAAAAAATTTTATGCCCCAGGAAAAAACTGGTATAGATTATACACTCATTTCTGACAAACTACCTGTTAAGCTTCTAACTTCCTCCTCTTTGGACTCATACTTGTATTCATAATCTTCTGTACTCTCTTCTGCACTCTCATAATTAATGGATAATGTATTCACATGGACTAAACTTTGTACTTCTAACGGCATGAAAATACTGTCCAAGGATAAGGGAGCCTCAGGATTTAATTTTTCTTCAGAAAAAACAAACGGGGTATGTATAAGATTCTGTTTTTTAGCTGGAGGAGTAAAAGAATTAGAAAGAGATCTATTTACAGGAGATCTTTTATTTAAGGCTTCTTTGCTAGCCATTGAAAGCGCATTCTCTTCTGTTTTTTCACTCTCTTCTTCTATTTTATATAATTCGTATTCAAAGGGGGCGGTTCTTGCTTCATATGCGTAGCTCCCCTCTTCTTCCGATCTTACATCCATGTGAACTTCGTTTGATTTAGATTTATAAAAGGAAGAATAGCTTTTTTCATTCCATATTTTTAAGAAATCTTGTGTCTTTAAATTACAAAAAGACTCCACTATCTCGTCTTTGTTAAGTGAAGATAAATCACCTTTTTCAAGCATTATTATATTATACATAGCGTTTGAGAATTTAGATTTTGGATCATAAACTCCTGATGAAACCTTTCTTGGTAGAATAGAATACTCCACTACTATCTTAAAA
>JAHDBQ010000014.1:10253-10529 GCA_020630305.1 Alphaproteobacteria bacterium
GATTCATCATTACTTGTACTCCCTGAAGAGCCACTGTTTCTCGTTAATCTAGTTGTCATAAAGCGATCATCATTTGTTTCTCTAAACAGCTCGTTTATTTTATTATCTATTGAATTTAAACAGCTTTCTAGGTACTCCGAAAACTTCATTAAAACGTATTCTTTATTTTCTAATAAAACTTTGCATAGTTTTTTTAATTTACAGATTAAAAGAAGCCCGGCTATCTTATTTTTATGGGTTACTATTTCTGAGAATAGTAGCAAAGAATCAATAGAT
>JAHDBQ010000015.1 GCA_020630305.1 Alphaproteobacteria bacterium
TATTCAAGCTTTCTGCGGCGCCGATGCATTTTTGGACCCCGGATATATATGAAGGCTCCCCAATTACTGCCGTTATCTTTATGTCAACAGCGCAAAAAATTGGTATGATAATAGTAATGAGCAGAATATTTACTATGGTATTTGGCTTTGCCAGCATGCTTTATGCAAATATAATTTTAGTAGCCTCTATATTATCTATGATAGTTGGCTCGTTTGGAGCGCTGCGCCAAAATAACTTAAAAAGACTAATGTCCTTCAGTACGATACTGAATACAGGCTATGCTTTAATATGTATATATATATATGCAAGTAATATTACAAATGAAAATATTGACTCAGGAGGAGTGCTTAATATTGCGTTATTATATGTTGTATTATATGCAATTTCGGCTCTTGGTTTTTTTGCCTGCTTGGTTGCTTTATTTGGAAAAAGAAGCGATGAAGCAACTTTTGATGATTTAAAAGGAGTTGCAAAAAACAGAAAAACAATTGCCGGCGCAATTACAATGTTTATCTGTTCTATGATAGGCTTGCCACCATTTGCAGGATTTGTTGTAAAATATCTGGTATTTTCTATGGCGATTGCAGCAGGTAGTTATATGGTTGTGACGGTTGCGATATTTTCAAGTGTTATTGCTGCATTTTATTATTTAAAGATAATAAAATATATGTATTTCTTGGATCAAGAGCAAGAAATAACACCAATAAAAACAAGGTTTGGCTTATTTGTCGTTACTTTATTTTCTTTGCTAACAATAATGTTGTTTTTATTTGTTTTGATATAGAATTCCTTATAGTCTCAAAGCTATGAATAGAGGTACGGGGAGTGCATATAAGATGCTTCTAGTTTTTTAGATTAATATTTGAAGTTAGCTAAACATAATGGACTGGATTAATAATTATAATTTACTCATTTTTGAGACTTTAGATAGTACCAACACCGAGGCGCTTCGTCTTGCAAAGGTTGGTATAAGTCATAATTTAGTTGTAACAACCGAGCATCAAACTGCCGGTAGAGGCAGCAGGGGGCGAACCTGGGCCTCTTTGCCTGGTAACTTGCACGCAAGTATCTTGCTTAATATTGGTAGTGGAAATTTGCTAAATTCTGAGGTAAACACCCAGCTTTCATTTGTTATTGCTTGTGCGCTACATGAGGCTCTAAATACCCTTGCTGAAAAACAAGGGAAAGAGCTTAATATGAGTCTAAAATGGCCAAATGATGTGCTGATTGACCAGAAAAAAGTTGCTGGAATTTTAATCGAGTCTATTTCTTCTTTCGAAAATAATTATGTGGTTATTGGGTTCGGCGTGAATGTAAAGACTGCTCCGCTACCTCAGGCAACAACTTATGAAACGACCTCCCTAGAGAAGCACGGTGTAGTTTTTGAGCATCACGACCCTGTGTTGCAAATGATTATGAGTAAGTTTAATAAATTATATACGGAGTGGGGTATTGATAATAATTTCTCCTCTATCAAAAAAGACTGGCTTAAAAATGCTTACAAGCTTGGCGAGGAAGTGACCATTGATAATGGAGTCAGTAGAACTTCTGGAGTTTTTAAAACAATAGACAATAAGGGTGCAATGATATTAGAAATTCCTGGCGGAGCTAAAAGAAGTATACTATCTGGTGATTTTATTGGATAGATCTAAATTTTTCAGTTTATAGTAAATTACTATAATAAATCGCATAAGGTTTTAGAGGTTCTTTAACTAATCCTAACTCAATTAAATTTATTGTAGCTGTTAAAATTAGGCTTCAGTTTTTCAATACGAGCTTCGTCTTCTTTGTGCTTGCAGTTCGTAGGGGACTTATTTATTAAGATTTAGCGTAGAGTTAATCTAGGTCTTTCCCCAATACATGTTCAGTTTCTATTGCTAATAAATCCTGATGGAGTTCATTGCCAATTGACCAATCATCTATTTTAGAGCTGCAAAACAATATGTCGCAAGGCGAAATATCTATATCTTTTTTGCGGACTAAATCCATTATTTGATGATCTTTTTCTTCGCAGGGATTATTTTTCTCAGATCGTTCACCAAATATTTTTGAAAGCTTTTCTGTTACTGTATTAATTGTTATAATTCCAATAAATATATGAGGTATTCTAGACGCCCAGCCTTTAAAAAACCCCCTAATGCCATGCTCTTTGTAAATATTATCAGCGCATGACCTGATGGATAATTTATATGGTTCGTCTGCTGCTGTTTGCTGCAAAGTTTTAATAGTATCAAAAGGATGGGAAATAGTTCCGGCCACCGGCGCGATTATAGCGGCGGTGGCTATTGTTGAAGCTGGCTGGCTAATATCATTTTCAGCAATTTTTTTCTTTAGCACCGGATACAAACCAAGGCACGAGCCAGAATATATTCCTTCCCTGATTGCCATAGCAAAGACTCCTTTGTAAAAAAAACCAAGATTTTTACTCGCAGGAATCTTAGTTATCTCCGTAAGCCCATATTTGTGCTTCATTTGCTGAGAAACTATAAGCTCTGCAGGAGTTGCAATGCAAGCAGAGGCTGCGCCTGCTATTGAAGCTGAAGCGACTTTTGAAAAATCACTAGTATTCCCTTGCATTAATTTATCCTTCGCGAAACGAGAAAAAAACACCTGAAAAGCAGTAACTGGAATACTATTAAATAATATAGCGGTTAGGCCTCTATAAAGCGCTTCGTGTTTGAAGCTATGAGTGTAGCTTGCCTGAGAATTAATCTTTGAAGTCAATAAGGGCTGACAAATAGTGCCTTTTACTGCGCCTGCAGTGCTGCCGATTAGAAATCTTTCAAATGGGCTTAATTTATATTCTTGTTTTTTGGTCATCTTATTTTACTATGTTATAATTTTCAGTTGCAGTCACTATCATTTAAGCTGGAAAGATCTGTAATTTCTCCAGATAATTCTGTATTTTCATTATTCCCGGTGCTAAGAAAATATTCTTCTAATTTTTTTGATATTGTTCCAGCAACTGTTATAGAGCAGGAGAGTAGGGCGGCTCTAGCGGGGAACCCTTTCATAAAACCCATCGCTCCTTCGGATGTATATATTTTCCTAGCACTTTCAAAAAAAGATATTTTTTTAATATCAGCAGAAAATTGTTGACTTGCCCTTATCATATCAAATGGATGAGATGCCGTACCAGCACCTATTCCAAGGGTTATTCCTGCTGCATAGCTAGATAAAAATTCATTATCATATTTTGATTGGAATTTTGTTTGAAGAGCTGGGTAAGCTCCAAGAAACGCAAAAGTATAAATACTGTCTCGCAAAGCAGTTGCAGCTATTCCTTGATAAAGAAAAGAGCTATTGATGTTAACCGGCAATTTTGTTAATTCGAAAGGTGATGTAAATTTATGCTTATGCATTTGCGCTATCGTTCCTTCAATGGGTGTAGAGATTACAGAAGAGAATGCTCCGCCTGCAAAAGCAGATGTCATTTTTTCAGCATTTGAGTTATTATTACTTTCTTCGGAGAAAATATTGTGAATCATATGTGATAGCCCAATCTGTGATGTATAGGCAGCTAATATATTTATAAAATTAATAGAAAACCCTTTATATAATATTGAAGGTTTAAGAGAAAAGGGCAAATTACCTTGGACTCTATTCTTAATAGAAAATAGGGGCTGTGTAGAAAATGAATCGCATACTCCAGTCAAAGCTCCTACGCTTAAGCTTTGATAAGCACTTAAATGATTGTGTTCTTTGGTCATGAATTATGATTCCCTAAAATTTGCGTTTAATTATTTTTTATTTTGAGAATTTATTTCTCTTTAATGATGATTGCGTCAGAAACTGGCCTGACTGTGAATTGTCCCAGAGATTCGTCAACATCGCCGATTGAAGTATTGACGTACCTGCCGTTAATGTATAACGAAGAGGATCCTCCTCCGTCAAGGTTAATTGCAGATTTGCACCCTAGATTTTTCATGATTCTGGCGAGTTTAAATGGTGTAACGCCATAGTCTAAGTCAGAATTTTTTATAAGATCTACTAGATTTGATTCCTCGGGGCCTTTTTCAAGCTGTGCATTTTCTATTACCACTAAGACTAAATCGTTATTTTTCTTCACACCAGCTGCAGTTCTGATCGCCTTCCTTGTATTGTTTAGATTGGGAATATATTTATTATTCATAATGAGAATCGGCAGCCCCATAACCGCAAAACTGTTCTTGTCATTGAAATAATCAGGATGCCATTTTAGTTTGATCTTTTTGCCAATTTTGAATTTATCTATGTTGTATTTAACGGGAAATGAAATTACATGCCCACTTTCAGGTACAACCGATCCTCCATGAGAGCTGACCTTCTTAATCACTAAATCTTTATTAAGCGTAATTTCTTTTCTATTTGCGCTCTTCTTGCTAACGGCCATTTTTCCCCAGCGATCATTAAAGTAAAAAACATGCCGTCCGTGTGCTTTTCTGTTATATCTTTTGGGCTTGATGGTTTTATTATCAATAGTGATTGCTATATAAGGGGTGACGATATCAACATCCACACGACCGTTTCTTTTAACCAAGCAACCATGTCTGCTTATGCGCATACCTAGCATATCACCGTTGTTGATGAGAGTTCCAGTTGGACGTCCGTCTTCCCAGTCGCCGATCTGGAAGAATCCAGCGTTAATAGCAATTATCGCGTCATTTTCTTTAGCTATTTCGCCAATTTTCTTCCTGCCAAAACCTTTTTTATTTGCACTTGCAGAAGCAATTTCATATTCACCATGCGGGATAGTTACAGCGTGTATTAATAAATTATTTTGGCTGATTTTCTGGTAATCGTAATCTGCCAAAGCAAAGTTGCTAAAAAATAATACAGCGCAGAATGTTATTAGTTTTTTCATAAATACTCCCCTTAAATTATAATTTCTGGTTTTGTTTATATGTTTTTGCTAGGCTTAGATAATTAGTTATATTTTCTTGCATAAAAGCCTTTTCCTTATCATTTATCATGCGCGCGAATCTTGCTGGGCTCCCTATCCATAACTCGTTTTTTCTAACTATTTTACCTGGCGATAGCAAGCTACCAGCCCCAACAAAACCAAACTCTTCTACAATTGATCCATCCATTAGGCATGATTTCATGCCGATAAAAGCATTATCATGAACCTGGCAAGCATGCAAGAGCGCCATATGCCCAACATTAACATTATCTCCAACTATGGTTTTGCCGTTGTCAAAACGCGATGTATGCACAACGCATCCATCCTGTATATTGGTATTTTCGCCGATGATAACTGGCGCAACATCGCCTCTTATGATACTATTAAACCAAATATTAGCACCTTTTTTTAAAGTTACATCACCAGCGATAATAACATTATCTGACAGATATACATCACTTGCAATAGTAGGTTTTTGGTTCTTGTAATCTATTAATCTGCTGGTCATGATTTTCTTTTTAGGTTAGTTTTTGTTGCTCTACTTAAATCAAATTGCTTTTCATTAAACTACTTGCTTGAGCTTTTGTCAAAGTTTTGTTATAATTTGTAGCAGTTTTTTATTTTAAATATATTTTACCGAGTTAAAACGATATGCCTGAGGTATTTTTTAATGGCCCATGCGGACGCATAGAAGGTCAATTTGCAAAATCTGATAATCCTGATGCGCCAACTGCGCTTGTGCTGCATCCGCATCCGCTATATGGCGGTACGATGAATAATAAAGTTGTATTTAATGTTTATAAAACGCTTTATGAAAATGGTTTTTCAGTTCTTAGAATTAATTTTAGAGGAGTGGGGAAGTCTGAAGGCGAGTATGATAACGGCGTTGGTGAGATGATGGATGCCGCAACAGCTCTTGATTGGCTACAGATTAATCATGGAGGTAGCAGAGTGAATCTAATTGCTGGGTTTTCTTTTGGGTCTTGGGTTGCAATGCAATTAATTATGCGTCGCCCTGAAATTACTAATTTTATTGCTGTTTCTCCTCCTGTTAGTAATAGTAGTTATGATTTTTCTATTTTATCTCCGTGCCCGATTCCTGGCCTTATAGTCCAAGGCGACAACGACAGCGTAGTAGACGAAGAAGCAGTTCATGATTTAGCAACGAGGCTATCCAAGCAAAAAAATATAGAAGTTGTTTATAAAATGATTCCAGGTGCTGATCACTTTTTTAGAAATAACATAGATGATTTACGCGCAGATATTGACCAATATCTAAAAACTATTTTTGCTGAAAAGGAATCAAAAATAGTTGATTTTAAAGCTAAGAAACAAAAATCTACAAGCACTCCATCTAAGCAAATTTTCTTAGATTAGGAATCTCAGAATAGTATATATTTACATACTAATAATAACGCGCTGCTGGGGTTTAAGTGAAAAGAAATGGTTTCTTTGCTCAAAACCTTAGCAGCGTTTTTAATAAAAGTAACTTTCATAGTAAACGTCAATGCTTACACGAAAAAAATTTTTTGCCATCTGGCTGCTCGGTTTAATGAGTGGCTTTACCCTAATGATTAGCGGTAATACGCTTAATTTCTGGCTAGCAGAAGAAAAGATAGATATCAAAACTATAGGCATTTTTTCGCTGATTTCTTTGCCTTACGCAATTAACTTCGTGTGGGCTCCTATCTTCGATAGTATAAAACTTCCGGTGCTACATAACTCGCTTGGGAAAAGGCTTTCATGGATTCTTCTAGTGCAGTTAGTATTAGCTATTTGTATATTCATAATTGGTTTCTTTGACCCTAAACATAATCTGAAGGCAATAGCTTTTGTGGCGATAATGATTGCTTTTTTGGCATCTGCGCAAGACACTATTTTAGGCGCCATAAGAACTGAAATGATACCAAGTGAAAAACAAGGAGAAATTTCTGGGATATATTCATTTGGATACCGGCTTGGCATGTTGCTTTCTAACTATGGGGCCATTTATATTTCACAGTTTATAGATTGGTCTTATATATATTTCTTATTCGGATTTTTTGTAGCTTTATTTCCAGCCTTGCTGATATCTGGATCTAGCGAATTTGCATATAATAATGAAGACTTGCAAGGCGTAAATGTAGATGAGCAACAAAAGGACCTCAGTGGCAACAAGAGAAATAAGTTACAATTAATACAAAATATCTTATCACCTATTGGAAGTGCTAAATATATTCTATTAGTACTTTTGTTTCTTGTTTTATATAAAATTCCAGATAATTTCATCAGTGTTACTATTAATCCATTTTTGCTGCATGTTGGTTATGATGCTGGAGAGATTTCAGTTAACGGAAAGTTGATTGGTATGTTATGCGCAACTTTTGGCGGCCTTGTTGCTGGATATTTAATGAAAGGCAAGAATATACATCACTGCCTAATATTTTTTGGCGCGTTGCACGGGCTATCGCATTTCATGTTTATTGTTCAAGAATATTACGGCAAGAATATTAACCTACTGCTATCATCTACTGTTTTAGAAGGTACTACTGGAGGAATGGCGATGACTGCATATATCGCCTTTATAGCAACGCTATGCAAAGGGAAATTCAGGGCTACGCAATATGCCTTCTTTTCCTCAATGATGGGCTTTGCACGGTCGGTATTTCCAGCGCTTTCTGGTTATATTGTGGCATCTTATGGCTGGTATGTATTTTATATAATTACTATCATAGCTACGCTGCCGCCTTTATTCCTAATAAATTATATTCATAAAATAAAACAAGGCGAGTAACTTGCCGAGCATGGAGAGGATAAATGATAGATATCATTATAGTTTGTTTATATTTAATTATTTTGCTGGTGGTTGGCTATTTAAAAAGAGCTCGCGGCGGTGGTTTTAAATCATTTGCAAAAGCTAAGGGATCAGCTAATAAAAGCAAAATGTTGCTTGTTGCTACTATATTTGTCTCATCTATTGGCGGTGGAACGACGTTTGGCTTGGCAGAAAAGGTGTTCGCAGAAAATTTAGCTTACAGCTACGGTCTTCTGCTTACAATTCCGATTGATATTTTAATTGCTTTTTTCATTGTACCGCGTTTGAATAATCATAAAGACGCAGAAACCGTAGGTGATATTGTAAATATATATTACGGCCAGGTGGGCAGGTATATTGCGGGTATAGCTGCTATTTGTGTGTCTGTAGGATTTTTGGCCGCGCAAATAAGCGTAAGCGGCCATATATTTGAATATATATTAAATGTTGAGTATTTCTGGGGAGTGGTGATTAGCTATACAATAGTTGTTATTTACACCACAATTGGTGGATTGAAGTCGGTTTTATTTACCAATCAAATTCAGTTCTTTGCCATGCTGGTGGCCATTCCTATTATCTCTGTTTTTGGAATCTATGAAATTGGCTTTGAGAATTTTATGCAAAATCTGCCGATGCAAAAAATATCAGTTGCAGAAAATCCAGAGCTGCTTGACATAACTATTGGAGCCGCGCTTGGTTTTGTCTGCATTAATTTGCTGCCAACTTTTATCCAAAGAGCAATCTTGAACAAGGATGTGAAATCTACCAAAAATGCAATTTATGTAAAGTCAGTAATTTATGCTATTTTCCTTGTGTTCATTACTATTAATGGATTGCTTGCCTATTTAAAATATCCAGAAGTTGAAGCTAGCCTAGCGTTGCCATTTTTAATTGACCATATAATTCCTACGGGCATTCAAGGGATAGTAGTTGCGGGGTTGCTTGCTTCTGTTATGTCTACTGCTGATTCTGATCTAAATATTACATCAGTGACTCTTGTTAAAGACTTCTTGGTGCCAATATTTTCGCTTAAGAATCAAAGCAAGATGCTCAAAATAGCTAGAATATTAAATATCATAATTGGTAGCCTGGCAATATTCATCGCTCTTTATTTCACAAAAGTGGTCGACTTAATCGTATTTATGGCTGGCTTCTGGGGTCCAGTAATCTTGCCACCTTTAATATTTGCTTTATTTGGAATAACTATTTCTAAGAAAGGGCTGGTTTTAGCCGCTGCAAGCGGCATTAGCAGCTTTGTATATTTCGAGCATTTAAAAGCGCAGGCAGAATCGCCTATTTATTTAAAAGGGGTATTTATAGGAACTATGGTTAATCTCATGGTGTTTTTATTCTGCTGGATAATAGCTAGAATTGCTAGATATTTATCAACAAAAAAAGGAAATTAATTAAACAAATTATGAGTGAATTGGAATTAAAGCAAGAATATGCGCAGTTACTGCAAAATTTAAAAGAACAAATTAGGCAGAGCAGGGTTAAAGCCCATTTATCGGTCAATAAGGAAATGATAATTCTATATTGGAATATAGGCAATCAGATATTAGAGCGTCAAAGGGCAGAAGGTTGGGGCGCAAAGGTAATAGATAATATATCCAAGGATCTGCGCAAAGAATTCCTAGAAATGAAGGGTTTTAGCTCTAGAAACCTTAAATATATGCGTAAGTTTGCAGAAGAATACAACGATAAACAATTTGTGCAGCAACTTGCTGCACAAATTCCTTGGTACCATAATTGCGTGCTTTTGGATAAGATATCATCTTTATCAGAACGTGAATTTTATATCAATAAAACCATTGAAAATGGTTGGTCACGAAATGTGCTTACTATGCAGATAAAAACTAATTTATATGCAAGAGAGGGCAAAAGTATTAATAATTTTAGTGCTACTTTGCCAAATACCCAATCAGATCTGGCTGCGAGTATTATAAAAGATCCATATAATTTAGAATTTTTAGATATCCAAGGCGAGTTTAATGAGAGAGAGCTTGAAAATAAACTGATAGATCATATTAGAGACTTTTTGCTTGAGCTAGGCCAAGGATTTGCGTTTATAGGTAATCAGTACCATGTAAGCCTTGAGGGTGAGGATTATTATATGGATATGGTTTTCGTGCGACCCGCAAGTACTGTTTTTCGATAGCGAAAAATAGTATGAGTCGTGGTTA
>JAHDBQ010000016.1 GCA_020630305.1 Alphaproteobacteria bacterium
AATGGCGATTAATATTATGAAACGTACCAGAGATCAAAAAGATTTAGAAGAGAAAGAAAATAATTTAAACTTTCCTGAAATAATCAAAATAACTAATATAGAGTCAATAAAAGATTTGCTAGATAGTGGTTTTGATATAGACGGCCAAGACAAGGAAAACAATTGGACTCTTCTACATAGCGCATGCTATGTAGGTCATCTAGAATTAATTAAACTACTCGTAAATAGAGGCGCAAATTTATATTTAAAGAGTTCACTTCTTCATACCCCCTTTATTGCTTCTGTGATTGTACAAGACAAATTGCCGATTGAATTTTTTTTGCAGAACCAGCTTAACAAAATAAAAAATGCACATTTAGCATGCAATAACTTAAGATCAGGAAATAATATTTCTTTTTTTACAAAAAATTTTATTGGCAAGAAATTCATTGATAATTTTTTATATGAACATCTTACTATTAGTAAATTAGGGGAAGCTGAACAAAAACTTATGCCTTTACCCAAATTAAAACATTATTTTGCCTGTAATTGGTCAATTATACTCGGTGTATGCAAAGAATTTGCATCAAGCAGTAACGTCATACAATCTGAAGATATATCAATAACTTTACCACCTGAAATTACTTATATAATTGGCGAGAATTTATGGGATATGTATTTGGATCAAATAAATGACCTCACTGCATAAAATTTATTTTTGAATTTTATTTTTCTATGTAAGCATCATAAATTTTTGTTGCAAATCTTTAGAACAACGTTTAGTCTTTTAGAAAATAACTTTTTTCATAAAAATCAAAGGTAATAAAGACGTGATAGATATTCAGTTCGAAGAAAAAGATTTATACGAAAACGAAGCTTTAGTGGTGCTAATTAACGACCAACTAAAAATTGACAATGAAGTTATGCAAATAGATAAAAAATATAATGGCATAATTTCAAACATTATTCAGGATAAAAATAAATTTAGCGGCAAAATTGGCCAGGTACTGAGCATAACATCTAATGATCAAGATGGGATTTTTAGGCCGATAATAATAGTTGGTATAGGCGACGAAGCGGGGCTAAAGTCTCACATGCTTGAAAATGCTGGAGGAAGCATTTTTAATCAAGCAAAAGCTTTAAAGGTCAAAAATTTCGGCATGAGAATTAATGGAAGAGTTGGTAAATTCGGCGAGGCTGAGGCTGCAGCGATGATCGCTGGTGGGTCGTTACTTGCTTCTTATAAATTCAACAAATACCAAACTAAGTTAAAGGACTCCGAAAAGATGGCTCCAGAAATCTTCAACATTGAAGTTTCAGAAAAAGATGCCGCATTAGCTGAATACGAGACAAGAAAATCAGTAGCTATGGGCGTATATTTTGCTCGCGATCTTGTTAGCGAAGCTCCGAATATATTATATCCAGAAAGCTATGCAGAAAAGATCCTAGAGCAATTAGAGCCGCATGGCGTCGACATTGAAATACTAGGTGAAAGAGAAATGCGTGAGCTTGGTATGGGCGCACTGCTTGGCGTTGGACAAGGATCAGCCAGAGAATCCAAGATGGTAATCATGAAATATCAAGGCGGCGCAAGTGACCAAAAGCCGGTATGTTTTGTAGGCAAAGGAGTAACATTCGATACTGGGGGTATTTCCCTAAAGCCTGCTGCTAATATGGATGCAATGAAATATGACATGGGCGGATCTGCTGCTGTTGTTGGAGCAATGAAGGCGCTTGCAATGCGTAGTGCAAACGTAAATGCCATCGGCGTTGTTGGTTTAGTTGAAAACATGCCTGGCAGCGAAGCGCAAAGACCAGGAGACATCGTAACTACTATGTCTGGCCAAACCGTTGAAGTTTTAAACACGGATGCAGAAGGCAGACTGGTTCTCTGCGACTGCGTGACTTACGTTCAAGAAAAATTAGATCCTGCTTGTATAATTGACCTTGCAACATTAACCGGCGCAATAGTTGTTGCACTTGCCAATACTTATGCTGGTCTTTTTGCAAATGATGATAAGCTAGCTGAGCAGCTAATTGGCGCTTCAGAGAAATCTGACGAATTACTCTGGAGAATGCCTCTTCATAAGGAATTTGATGAGATGATAAAATCTCCAGTTGCTGATGTTGCAAATATTGGCGGCAGAGGAGCGGGTAGCTCAACTGCGGCACATTTTATTGGTAGATTCATCAACAAAGATATGAAATGGGCGCATTTAGACATTGCTGGAATGGCTTGGGAGTCTAAAGGCAAAGCAACCTGCCCGAAAGGTGCAGCTGGCTTTGGAGTTAAATTATTAAATCAATTTATTAGCGATAATTATGAGTCAAAATAAGCCTCATGTTTTTGTTGTTGGTAATGAAAAAGGTGGAGCAGGAAAAACAACCTGCTCTATGCATCTGATTGCTGGTCTGCTTGACCGCGGATTCAGGGTCTCTAGTATAGATACCGACTCCAGGCAGCATTCACTTACTTCTTATATTACTCACAGGCAAGATTACAATAAGAACAACCCTGACAAACAAGTATTAATGCCTTATCATCAGCATTTATACGAAAGCACTAATGGTTCAGTTAGTGAAAAAAATGCCGAAGAAAAGTCAAATTTTGAATCAGCTTTCGTAAAAGCAAGCGAGGGGGCTGATTATGTGGTGATAGATACGCCCGGTAGCCATACGAATTTGTCGCGCATTTCGCATTCATTTGCGGATACCGTAATCACCCCGATTAATGACAGCTTTGTGGATCTTGACGTGATTGCTAAGGTTAACAAAAAAGATATGAAATCCTCTAGCCCTTCTATTTACAGCCAGATGCTCTGGGAACAAAAAATAGAAAAAGCAGAGCGCGACGAAGGCACTATAAATTGGGTGGTAGTGAGAAACAGACTTTCTAACTTAGACTCGCATAATAAAAGGAACATAAATCAGGCACTCGAGGCTCTTTCGAAAAGGATCGCCTTTGAAATAGTTCCCGGCTTTAGTGAAAGAGTAATCTTCAGAGAACTTTTCTTGCATGGCCTAACGCTAGTTGATTTACACAGAGCCAATTACGAAAAACAATTTAGCCTCTCGCATGTTGCTGCAAGGCAGGAGCTTAGAAACTTCCTTGACAGCCTTAAAGTGCCCTCCTTAGAGACAGCTGAGGCATAATGTTATGATGATTTATGCCCTTGCTGCACTTACAATTATCCTTGCTACCTTAGGAGTTTTTTTCTGGCTGAGATATTCAAAATTAAATATTGAATTTGATTTCACAAGCAAAGAATTAGCCGAGGCAAAACACTTCAAAAACTCTTTAGATGCAGAAAAATTATCACTAATCAAAGATAATGAGGCGTTATCGGCAGAGTTAAAGCACCACAAGCAGTTAATTCAGGAGTTTAAAAAACTTAAAGAGGAGTCGAAAGAAACCAATAAGGCAGTACTTTTTGACCTTGGAAACAAACTATCTAAGCAATTAATTGACCTACATAAAAAAGAAAATCAGGAATCTAGGGAACTTTCCGAACAAAACATCAAAAAAACCAGCGCAAAATTCAACAACGAATTTGAGCGGGTGGTGAATATGGTTGGCTCCCTAAATAAGGAGATCAGCCAGTCAAAAGACACGGTAGATATCATAAAAAACTCGCTGCTTTCACCGTCTGGAGCTGGCGCTCTTGCTGAGATCACTCTTGAGAATATCTTGAAATCATCTGGCCTAAAGGCAAATATTGACTTCATGATGCAATATAGCGTTAGCGGCGAGGATGAGAATTCAATATTGCGCCCAGATAGCGTTATTTTTCTTCCATCTAATAAGCTGATGGTAATTGATGCAAAGGCTTCAAAATTTCTAGTTGACGAAAAAGAAAATTTGCAAAAGCTAGCAAAAACTATGAATAATCACCTGCGATCCTTAAGTAGCAAGAACTATGCACAAGTAGTTAGGAAAGATGTCGAAGGCAAGCTAAAAGATAATCCAGGTAATATTGTAACGCTAATGTTCTTGCCATCTGAGCACGCAATAGAAAAGCTCTGTGAAGCGGACCCAGAATTTATGAATAAAGCCTGGAGAGCGAATATCTTTCCAGTTGGACCGGCCGGGCTTATGAATATGCTCTCCTTTGCTAAGTTCCAGATTTCTGAGCAGTTGATGATGCATAACAACATCCAGATCATTGAAGAAATAAAGAAGCTAATTGCGGCCATCCATTCAATGTCTGAACATTCAAACCGACTTGGTAATAGCATTGCTAGCGCCGTGAATAATTACGACAAATTCGCCGCTTCTTTTAATAGAAACTTCTTATCCAAAGCCAAGAAAATTGGCAATATGGGGGTCTCTACCGACTCTAAAAAAGAGCAAACACCTTTGCAAAGAATGCAGGTTGTAACCTCAAAAGCTGAGTTAATAGACGTTGCCGAGGAAGGAGAGAATGAAGCTAAGAGCGCCCAGAAAAAACTAGAAACTAGTTAAATCTATTTACCACGCAAAATATGCGAGGACTTCCCGTTAGTACTTCCTAGAACTTTCGAGAGTGTTCAAACACTGCCTTTTATAGTAAACCCCTCATCACTCAGCGCCGCTATCTTCTCCTGATAAAGGAGTTTTTTGATTAAGATCTTACTGTCCATCATTTGAAGCGGTGTTGATAGGAGATACCGAAGAACGATCCCAATCTTCACCAAAAATAGCGTTCATTTGCTCCTCGTCAAATATCTCTGGAGCATAACTTGGTAAAACATGATAGCATTCATTTGCAAATATATAATTTGCATTTAGAGCAAATGGTTAGTAGTACCTCGCCTGTTTTCAAAATAGGTAGTAATACTACGTATTTCGGTGCATACCCACCATTCAGTGACTGCACTAAAATTACTGAAATATCATATTTGGGAGATTTGCATGACATGTAAGTTATATGATTAGTTCAAGCAAGAAGGCTTAATTCTTCCTTGAAACTATCTCCTATCTCCCGTAGAAAAAATGTTTTATATATTACCCACCTTATCCACCAACACCACCACCATCGCGTAGAATACCAGAGAATTTACTGCTTATACCATCGATGATCTTTTTATTTATCTGCTCGATATCCTGCTCTTCTAGCGTCTTGTTATTGTCTTGAATATTAACAGATAAAGCTACAGATTTCTTGCCTTGCTGCATTTTATCTCCGCTATATATATCGAATATATTTACATCCTTGATAAGTTTCTTATCTGTATTTTTAATCAAATTTAGCATCTCTCCAACTGCGACAGAATCATCCACTATAAAAGCATAATCTCTGACAATCATCTGATAATCAGACGGCGTGTATTCTGGTTTTTTGCCAAGCTTTGGCTTGCTATATGGCAAATTATTAATGTTAATTTCAAAGGCTAGAATGTCTTGATCAATTCCGTATTCCTTAAGAATTAAAGGATGCACCTGTCCAAAATAACCTAGCGTATTTTTACCAAGGGCAATACGGCATGAGCGCGTCGGGTGATAATAATCCGGCGCATCAGAGCGCAGCTGGCATTTATCAATATCAAGCCCCGCTAGCGCAAGCATCTCAGCGATATCGGCCTTAATGTCAAATAAATCATATTGCCTTTGCGAGTTATGGCTATTTTTTACCGCGTTGTTTCCGCATCTGATTCCAGCCACATTATTAATCACCTCCGCGTCTGTATTTAAAAATACCGGCCCAACTTCAAACAAAGAAAGATCATGGAAGGAGCGATTAATATTATTATTAGCCACCTTTAAAAGATTCGGCAGAATTGAGCTGCGCATATAATCTAAATCAGAGCTGATTGGATTTTGCAAATGCAGCTCATCTTTGACTTCTGTAAATAGCTTTGCCTTGCCAGAGTCCATGAATGACCAAGTAACTACTTCGTTATAATTTGCGCAAGCAAACAGCCTTTTAATATCGTTTATGCGCTGCTGTTCTTTGGAAATAATTCTTTTGATTTCCCTTCCAGGCAAAGGCTCTTGCGGAATATTGTCATAGCCATAAATACGCACGATTTCTTCAACGATATCTTCTTTTATCGCAACATCATAGCGCCAGCTTGGGATATTTATTTGAATATTTTTTCCGCTAATATTACACTCAAAGCCAAGCTTTTCCAAGATTGCAGAGATTTCCTCAGCACTTAGTTCTAAATTCGCCTTAGATAGCAAGTCTTTAGACGAGAAATCTATTTGCCTAATTTCCAGTTTTTGCGCGCCTTGAATTAATGGTTCAGATGCATCGCCGCCGCAAATCTCTAGAATCATATCAGCAGCAATTTCAAGCGCTGTGCTGGTAAATTCTAAATCCACATTTCTTTCAAAACGATATCTGGAGTCAGTATCTAGCATTAATCTTCTGCCGGTTTTCATAATATTTTCAGCGCTGAAATTTGCAGCTTCTAAGATGATGCTATTCGTATTTTCATCGCATGCACTATTTTGCGCGCCGATTATTCCTGCTAGGCACTGCACGCCCGCCTTGTCAGAAATCACTAAATCACCTTTTTGCAGGCTGTATGTTTTCTCGTCAAGAGCAAGAAGCTCTGCTTTTTCTTCAAGCAATCCTACAAAGAGGCTGTCACCGCTTAACTTAGATGCATCATAAGCATGCATTGGCTGACCGAAACTATATGAAATATAATTCGTAACATCCACGATTGGCGAAATTGATCCAACGCCGATATTCTCTAAATCAGAGACAAGCCAGTCAGGTGATTTTTTATTCTCGAGGCCCCTTAGCTGCTTCACAGCAAATAACGGGCAAGCTTTTGCATCTTGCACATTTAGTTTAATATCTGCTGAGATTGAGCCGCTAGACTTGGTCTCTGGTATTTTCTTTAAAATCCCCAGCCCTGCAGCTGCTAGATCGCGCGCAATACCATAAACACCAAGAGCATCCGCCCTATTTGGAGTTATGTTGATCTCAATCACCGGATCATCAGCGCCTAGATAAGATGCAACCTTATCGCCGATAACAGCATCAGCTGCAAGCTCGATAATTCCAGATGAGTCGCCAGTAAGGCCAAGCTCTTCGTAAGAGCACATCATGCCGCAGCTTTCTACGCCTCTGATTTTTGATTTCTTGATTTTGAAATCACCGCATGGAATAAGCGTACCAACTGGAGCAAGCGCAACCTTGATTCCTGCCCTAGCATTTGCCGCACCGCAAACAATTTGCAGAACTTCCTGCTTGGTTTGCACTTTGCAAACCTGCAGCTTGTCAGCATCTGGATGCTTCTCAGCGCCAATAATTTCTGCAACTTCAAACTCCTGCAGCTGTGCCGCTTTGTCTGTTACTTCTTCCACCTCAAGGCCAATCATAGTCAGCGTATGAGTTATTTCTTCTAAACTTGCCTTTGTATCTATAAAGCGTTTTAACCAGGATAATGTAAATTTCATCGTGTTAGCCCTCCTGCAAGTGTTGGTATATCTAGTGATTTAAAATTATAATGACTCAGCCAGCGCATATCTCCTTCAAAGAATTGACGCAAATCTTTGATTCCATATTTCAGCATGGCGAATCTCTCCACTCCAAGGCCAAACGCAAATCCCTGATTCTTTTCAGTGTCAATGCCAACATTCTCAAGGACCTTCGGGTGAATCATGCCGCAACCAAGAACCTCAAGCCATTTATCATTTTTACTCATTCTGATATCAACTTCTGCCGATGGCTCAGTGAATGGGAAAAAGCTCGGCCTGAATTGCACTTCAATATCCTTCCTTTCAAAGAAATCATGAATGAGCTCAATAATCACATGCTTTAAATGCCCCATATGAATCCCTGGCTCTACCACTAGCCCTTCAATCTGATGGAACATAGGAGTGTGGGTAAGGTCAGAATCTGAACGATATGTCCGCCCTGGAGCAATGAATCTATGCGGTGGCTGCTCGTTTTTCATGGTACGAATCTGAATAGGTGATGTGTGCGTGCGCAGCAGCTTCGTTTCCTGATCTTTATTATTCAGGTAAAAAGTATCATGCATCTGACGCGCCGGATGGTTCTCGTCGATATTCAAAGCGGTAAAATTATGCCAGTCATCTTCAATGCTCGGCCCATCTTTAATTTCAAAACCATATTTAGAAAACACCTGAATCAGCTCTTCCATACATTGAGTAATTGGATGAATACTGCCCTTATGGCCGCGCCTTGCAGGGATGGTGAGATCTATCTTCTCAGACTCAAATCTTTGCTGCATCTCTTGCTTTTCAATCTGCCCGGCCTTAGCCTCGATTAATTCAGCAATTTGCTGTTTAACTGCATTTATCTTCTGCCCGAGCTCTTTGCGCTCTTCTGGCGCTGCCCTGCCAAGCTGCTTCATCTCCTGATTAATCAGGCTAGATTTACCCAAAAACTCCACTTTAGCATTTTGCAAATCCAGAGAACTCTCAGCCCCAGAAATTTTTTCCTTGGCTGATTCTAATATTTTTTCTAACATTGATTATTTCTACTCGAAATTTATTTATCTATAAAGCAAATGAATATGACTATATACTGAATTTCTACTTCATCTGCTACAACCCCAATCACAATAATATATTTTGGCAAAAATTTCAATGATAAAATATTTCTGAATTAATTTACTATAAAATCAAGCGTTCCATAGATATTATAACAATTCACTTACTCTAAAATAGTTTCATTCAACTGAGCTTCATTACTAATATCAACATCTTGACCAATTAACTCAGTGATACCCAACTCCTCTTGCGGTTGATTATCATCTGATACAACTAAAGTAATCTCAGGCGATAAGCTCGCCTCTTCTACTTCCTTCATTCCACCCTTAAAGTAGCCTTTGCTTCTGGCGAGATAGTAATATTAAAAACTCCATCCGCTAGCAATACATCACTTGCATCAATATTTAACTGATCTTTGCAGTATTTTTTCACTGTTTCGATAGAAGCATTTAATTTAAATTCTATTTCTATGTCATTATCACTTTTTTGAGTCTTCAGTTTCACAGATTTGAATTGTTCAATTATTTTTGATTGAATACATATTTTTTTCAAGCATTCTAATCTATTTATTATTTGGCTGTGATTTGTTTTATTAACAATTCTTTGGACCTTGTTATAACATTCTATTGCATTATTATACTCTCCTGTTAATTCATAACTCGCTCCTAAATTAATATAACCTTCTATAATATATGGATGATTACAAGTAGCAAAAACCTTTTCAAAAATTTTTACCGCCCTTTTGCAATATATAAGTGCGTTAGTTCCGTTTTTTATATAAAAATAACACAAACTTAAATTTACAAAGGTTTCAGCAAGTTTTATATTATAATTAGCAGATATTGGTAATTTTTCTCTTATTTTTAGAGCCTTAAGATTAAATTGAATGGCTGTAGAAAATTCTTGACTTTCAAAAGATAAATATGCAGAAATGTGGTAAAATGAGTCGACACCTGAATAACCAAAACTCAATTTACAATTTTCATATATAACTAAAGCTTTTTCTTTGTGTTGAATAGCACTTTTTTTATCTTCTATTTTTGTATAACATAGTGCCATCATACTATGCAACTATGCAATTTCCGGGTGATAAGGAATAGAATTATATAAAATATCAAGAGCCTTCATAGCTTTCTTATAATATTTTATAGATTTATCATAGCAATTTTTAATTCCAATATTTGACCTATTACATAATAATTTTTA
>JAHDBQ010000017.1 GCA_020630305.1 Alphaproteobacteria bacterium
CACCTCTAAATCGTAATGACAGTTTACACAAAAGGTTCCATTTTCTAATACAATTATTCGATCGGCCATTCTGACTGTAGAAAATCGATGAGAAATAATGATGCTTGTGCGCCCTTTTGTAAGTCCTATAAACCTTTGGAATGCTTCATATTCTGCTTTTGCATCTAGGGCCGAGGTGGGTTCATCTAAAATCATAATTAACGCATCTTTAATATAGGCTCTCGCTAAAGCAATTTTTTGCCTCAAGTTTTGCAGAATCATATGCGCTTTTTATCTCATCGGCGTTATTCACAACGCGCATACCACGTCCGCCGCCACCAGCTGCAGCCTTTATAATAACCGGAAAGCCAATTTTCTCAGCTATTTCAATTGCCTGATTTACATCGTCGATGATTCCCATATATCCAGGCACGGTACTCACGCCCGCTTCTACCGCTATTTTTTTAGCTTCAATTTTATCACCCATGGACTTAATAACTTTGCCGCTAGGGCCGATTAAGGTCACCCCCTCTCTCTTTAAGATATTGGCGAATTTTGGATTTTCAGCCAAGAAGCCATAGCCTGGATGTACAGCTTCGGCGCCGCTTGTTTTGATGGCGCTCATAATATTGGGGATTGACAAATAACTCTGGGTAGCGGGAGAGCTGCCAATAAAATAGGCTTCATCTGCATATTGCACATGTTTTGAATTTGTGTCTGCTTCTGAATATACAGCGACGGATTTTATGCCCATATCTCTGAGGGTTTTCATTATCCTCAGCGCTATTTCGCCTCTGTTTGATACTAATACTTTTTCAAATAATGGTTTTGTCATAAATAATATTTTTGTATAGTAAGATTATTTCATTAAGTTATATCTCCTCTTCATTAAGAGTAGTCACTTATCTATATTATAATGGAAGATTATCGTGCTTTTTCCATGGTGTGTCAACATGTTTAGTGCGTAAATATTTTAGCCCCTTGCAAATTCTCCAGCGAGTATTTTGTGGTCTAATTATATCATCAAGATATCCGCGTGATGCTGCCACAAAAGGTGACGTGATATTTTCTTTATATTCATCGATTTTTTTCTGTTTCTTTTCAGGGTCTTTGCAATCTTCTCTGAATATGATCTCAGCCGCGCCTTCAGCGCCCATCACCGCAATCTCTGAGTTCAGCCATGCGTAGTTAAGGTCTCCGCGAAGATGCTTTGAGTTCATAACAATATAAGCGCCTCCATATGCTTTTCTAGTAATGATAGTGATCTTTGGAACTGTTGCTTCTGCGTAGGCATAAAGCAATTTTGCGCCGTGCTTGATAATGCCATTATATTCCTGATCCACTCCCGGCAAGAACCCAGGAACATCTACAAAAGTCACTAGCGGAATACTAAATGCATCACAGAATCTTACGAATCTTGCAGCTTTACGCGAGGCGTCAATGTCTAAACATCCGGCTAAATGCATTGGTTGGTTGGCAACAAATCCAACCGGTGAGCCTTCCATATACCCAAAGCCAATAATGATATTTTTCGCATAATCTGGTTGTAGCTCAAAAAAGTCGCCTTCATCGACAATGCGCTCGATCAGCTCTTTCATGTCATAGGGTTTATTCTGAGTAGGAGGCACTAAAGTATTAAGTGACATATCAACCCTATCGGCCGGATCTTTTGTCGCACGCTTAGGGATTTCTGCCCGGTTAGAAAGCGGCAAGAAATTAAAGAAACGCCTAGTTTCCAGAAGTAATTCTACATCATTTTTAAAAGCAAGGTCAGCAACTCCAGATTTTGCCGTATGAATCTTTGCTCCGCCAAGTTTTTCTTGAGTCACCTCCTCGCCTGTTACTGTTTTTACTACATCAGGACCAGTCAGGAACATATAAGATGAACCCTTTACCATAAAAATAAAGTCAGTTAAAGCCGGTGAATATACCGCACCACCAGCGCACGGGCCCATCACAAGACTTATTTGCGGCACAACGCCTGAGGCTTTTACGTTGCGCTGGAATAATTCTCCATATCCGCCAAGTGCGTCAACCCCTTCCTGAATCCTGGCTCCACCAGAATCATTTATACCAATGACAGGAGCGCCAACTTCCATAGCAGAATCCATTAATTTGCAGATTTTTTTTGCTTGATACTCACCAAGCGATCCACCAAGAACTGTAAAATCTTGACTATACACAAATACTAAGCGGCCATTAATTGTACCGTGGCCAGTGATAACTCCATCACCAGAGAATTTTTTATCCTCCATGCCGAAATTGTCACATCTATGCTCAACAAACATACCAGACTCTTCGAAGCTTCCAGGATCAAGCAAAACCTCAAGACGCTCACGCGCAGTTAGTTTTCCTTTTTTATGTTGCACCTCAATTCTCTTAGAGCCACCACCAAGCAGCGCTTCACTGCGTTTGGCTTCTAGCTTTTGCTGCATTGCAGAAATTTGTGTTCTCATGATTTTAGTATCTAGTTTTGAATTTCTATTAATATTCATTATACAGAAAAAGAAACCGCATTACCAGCCATAAAGGGAAAAAATATATTACAATATGTTCCGCAGGAAATTAAATAACAAATTTTATTCTAATTTTAAGATTGCGCTTGATTCTTTGTATAAAATTCAGATAATATGCATTCGTTTTTATAATTAAATTAAAATAAATTGCCGAAATGAGACCATCAAAAAGAACGCCGCAGCAAATGCGCGAAGTATCGATTGAAACCAATATCCTGAATCATGCTGAAGGTTCGTGCCTTATTAAGTTTGGCAACACCCACGTAATATGCTCTGCAAGTTTAGACGAGTCAGTTCCTAGGTTCCTAAGGCATACAGGTAGCGGCTGGGTAAGCGCTGAATATAGCATGCTGCCAAGGTCAACCGGCACAAGAATGCAAAGAGAGTCCTCAAGGGGCAAGCAAGGCGGAAGAACCTTAGAAATTCAAAGATTAATTGGCAGATCGATGCGCGCAGCAATTGACCTTAAAAGCCTTGGGGAGAGGCAAATACTGATCGACTGTGATGTGATTAATGCTGATGGCGGCACCAGAACTGCTGCAATAACGGGTAGCTATATAGCTCTACATTTATGCATTAGAAAGATGTTGGATAATAAAATTATTCGCAAAAACCCCCTAATATCGCAAATAGCTGCAATCTCGTGCGGTATATATAAAGGCCAAGCAGTTAGCGACCTGGATTATGCAGAAGATTCCGAGGCTGAAGTAGATGCAAATTTTGTGTTTAATCAAAAAGGTAATTTGATAGAAATCCAAGGAACAGGAGAAGAAAGCGACTTTACAACCGATCAGCTCATGCAAATGCTAGAGCTTGCTAAAAAATCAGCATCGGAATTATTTGCTGAGCAAAATAAGATTCTGATGGATTTTTAAAAACTTATATAGTAAAGTTAATAGCGAATATGCTTTGCTGATTTCATAAGCTTTTAGCATATAAATACCCGGAATTTCAAGCAGCGCTCTCCATATAAAAATCTAAATCCTATTCACCGGCACTTTAATAAACTGCACTCCCTTGGTAGATTTCTGACCGAAGTCACCAAGGCGAATATTAGTCTGAATTGACGGGATAATAAGTTTTGGAACCAGCTTCCCGGCGTCCCTGCCCTCTCTTGCTTGGACGAAATCATCCTTAGATGTCTTTTCTTTTATTAAAATATTATTCTTTTTTTGCTCAGCTACAGTTGTAATAGACCTAGGGTCTTCACCTTTTGCAGGATAATCATGACATAAATAGATTTTCGTCTCATCTGGCAGTGCATATATTTTCTGGATTGAATCATACAAAGTAGACGCGCTTCCACCTGGAAAATCACATCTTCCACAACCAATGTTGGGAGCGAATATTGCATCTCCTACAAATACTGCATCATCTACGATGTAGCTCACGCAGGCTGGCGTATGGCCAGGCGTATGAATCACCCTAACTTCTGAATTGCCGATTTTGAATCTATCTTCATCTTTGAATAATACGTCAAACTGCTCTCCTGTTAAGGGTGTATCTTTTTCATTTTCGAATAGATCAACCCAGAACTCAAGCACCTTAGAGATCCCAGACCCAATTCCTGTCTTGCCCCCTATTCTGTCTTTTAAATAATAGGCGGCGCTTACATGATCTGCATGAATATGCGTCTCTATTATCCACTCATTATCTAAAGAATTTTCTTCTATATATTTAATTACTTCATCAGCAGACTCCGTACTTGCCTTGCCGCTATAAATATCATAATTAATTACCGAGTCAATCACAGCGCATTTATCAGTTTCGATATCAGAAACAACATAGGTAAATGTTGATGTATTTTCGTCGTAAAAAGATTTTACTTTCATGCTCTTTTGGTTGCGTTATTTTTTAAATCAATCCTTTTAATTGTTTTAGATGCATTATTGGTTTTAGTCCAGAAATTTTTTCTTTGTAACAGCAATACATTTCAGAAAAGCCAAGCTTTGTTGCTTCTTTTATTCTTGCATCTGTCTGGGCTACTTTGCGCACTTCGCCAGAAAGGCCAACTTCACCGAAGAAGATGCTCCCCTTTGGCAAAGGCGTGTTGCTCGCAGCTGAAATTAATGCAGCAGCGACGGCAAGGTCAGCAGCTGGCTCGGTAATTCTGAGTCCACCTGCGACACTTAAATACACCTCGTGCGCTGCTAAATTTAATCCGAAGCGGACGCTAAGCACAGCAATAATCATTGAAAGGCGGTTATTGTCCCAGCCAACAACTGACCTTCTTGGAGTTGCCATGTTAGTAGGGGCTATCAGGGCCTGAACTTCGATTAATAAAGGCCTTGAACCTTCAATTCCTGCAAAAACAGCGCTACCACTAACGTTATTTTCCCGCTCCATTAAGAATAATTCAGAAGGGTTGGAGATCTCTACCAAGCCGCCAGAAGTCATTTCAAAAACGCCAATCTCATTCACGCCGCCAAATCTATTCTTAATTGACCTTAAAATACGAAAATGATTATTATGATCACCTTCAAAATAAAGCACAGTGTCTACCATATGCTCAAGAACCTTTGGTCCTGCTAGTTGACCATCTTTATTAACATGGCAAGCAAGCAAAAGCGTAATGTTATTTTGTTTGGCGTAATTAATAAGAATATGCGAACTTGCACGAATCTGCGATACAGTTCCTGGAGCAGATGAGAGCTCATTAGTTGCAACGGTTTGGATAGAGTCAATCACTACAAGGTCAAGATCATTCTTATGCTTATCAATTGTTGAGATTATATCTTCAACGCTATTAGAAGCAAGCAGCGCGGTCTCATTGCTTTTAATTCCAAGGCGCTGCGCACGTAGCTTTATTTGATTAGTCGACTCCTCACCCGTAATATATAAGCAACCAGTGCCGGCCTTAGAGAGGCTAGTAGTTAGCTGCAGCAGCAACGTTGACTTACCAATACCAGGATCGCCGCCAATTAGAATAGCAGAGCCAGTGACTAAACCGCCGCCAAGCACCCTATTTAGCTCCTCAATCGGAGTTTTCTTACGGACCGTAGATTCAATATTATCATGCAGAGATTGCAGCTCCTGAGGGTTTCCTTTTTGCGGCACGATTACTTTACTAGCAGAAACAGCTTCTTCTATAACAGTTCCCCATTCAAAGCAATCGGGGCACTGCCCTACCCATTTGCTACTGATGCTACCACATGATGTGCACGAGAAATTCTTTTTATTCTTGCTCATATTCTATAATCAATAATTTATTATTACCGTATAATTTTTCTTTTATAAGGCTAAACCCATCTGGAAGCTTTACATCGTCATGCTTGCTCATTTCTGCGGCGACTATTGCGCCATTTTTAAGCCAACCTTGCGCATGTAAACTCTTCAAAGATTTTTCTACATACTTATTGTAATAAGGTGGGTCCATAAATACAAGACTATATTGCGTTGTGGCCGTTGGTAAATTTATAGCGCTTGTAGCAAGAGCATTAATTTGTTCATCTGCTCCAATTTTTTTTGCAAATTCTACGGCATATTTTAAATGATCAGACTTGTTGTCTATTAGCGTTGCGCTGCTTGCACCCCTTGAAAGAGCTTCGAAGGATAGCGCACCAGTTCCTGCGAATAAGTCAAGGATATCTGCACCCTCTACCGGCATGCTACTTGCAAACTCTCCAGAAGACAGGATGCTAAAAAGCGCCTCTCTAAATTTAGTAGTAGAAGGTCTATAATCAGATTTCTTGTTAGTTGGTATTACCCTGTTTTTGTATTTTCCTGCTATGATTCTCATGGTTTTCTAATTAATATTGAATGTTTTATTAAAGCAAAATTACTCCAAGTTATTCAATTGAATTGTAGTTATTTTCTGTAAAAAATGTCTTTATATATTCAATATGGATTCACAATTTCAATGAACTCAAATTCGTAATCTTTGACGTTACGAGTGACTATTTTTAAATCTGAATGTAGAGCTGTTGCAGCAATTAGGCTATCAATAGCTGGCAGAGTTCTATTCGCAGTAGCTTGCAGCATCCCCCATTTATTTGCAACCTCAATGTTTATTGGTAAAATTCGATTTGAGAACCATTTCGGTATTTCTTGATCTATCCACATACGAACTTTTTCTTTGTATTTTTCATCTTTGATTCTTGCAAGACCTTTTCTTATTTCTCCAACTGTTACAACACTTATAAACAAATCGCTATCAGAAACTTTACTGAACCAATTAAGAACATTCTTATCTGGGGATCTTTTTATCAACTCACAGATAACATTAGTATCAATTAAATACATTCCTATAACTCCAGATCTCTACATAAGGATTTGTCTCTCTGAACTTTTATATCTAAACCCTTTAAAGGTGAATTAGCCATGAATTCCACAAAACTATTTTCTGGTGAAGATAATTTTTCATATTGCTTAGCAGAGAGAATTACAGCTTCCGCCTTACCTCTTACAGTAATTTGTTGTGGCCCACCTTTTTTAGTTTCTTTAATAAGTGTACTTAATTTAGCTTTTGCTTCTTGTAATTGCCATTTTTTCATATAATTAACCTACAAACAAATAATAATGACCTTTGGACTGTCTATACTTATATACTAGTCAGACTAGTCAGCAATGTCAAGAAAAATTTATTTCCTCCCCTACAAAGCTCGCATTTTCTCGACAATCAATGTGACTGAGTTTTTAATCTCTAGATCAAACTCATTTGTGTCGTCTATTATTTCTTTTATCGCATCATACTTTTCCTGTAAATAACCGCTATTATTTTGCTTAAGCGATTCATAAAACTCTTTCTCTGCGGCAGTTGTTTTGACATTTAGCCCAATTGATATTTTGCATAGTTTAACCAGTAGCTCTTGAATAGATGCTGCGAAATCGTTCCATAAATCTCTATCACGAGAGCTAAAACGTGCAATAAATGTCAGTTTATCTTCTAGTTTAGTGCTCTTAAGTAGCGGCAAAATATATTCTGAATTATCGCTGGACGCAGCAGCCACATTAAAATCATGATTAATTTTAGCACATCTTGAGCGAATCGTTGGCATTATCGAAGCACCATTATTAGTAAGCAGAAATAAATGCGTGTTAGCCGGGGTATCTTCTAGAATTTTTAAGCAGCAATTTGCAGCGTTCAGATTCATCAAATCTGCTTCATATATTACAGCAACTTTCTTGCCTGAAATCACGGAAGTTTTATATAAAAAATCCTGCATCTGCCGTACCTGACTAACAGAAACATTCCTGGTTTTAGAGTCTTCTCTTTTTACCATCATATAATCAGGGCTATTTTCAAGATCCTCAGTGCTTAGTACATTCATGCCTAAAAACTTCTCTATTTCCTGCAGTGCACCATCAAGCGAGTCTGTATTAATCAGGTAGCTATTATATAATTTATCATTTTTTAAATGATTTTCTAAATATTGGCCTATCATGCGCTCTCAAGCCTCCGCTTAGTTTCTCCAAGCCCTATTATCGCAATAATATCAAACACACTCGGCGAGGCGGTAGTGCCAGTAATTCGTGGCCTAATATATTTCATCAAAGCGCCGAGTTTTAGCTCATGCTTGGCTGCTAATTCTTTCAACAGCGCCTGAATAGCCTCTTTGTCCCATTCTGGCAAAGTATCCAAACCGCCCACGACCTCATTCATAAGCCCTTGCGGAGTATCTTTGATTATCTCAAGTGCATCTTCAGTGTACTTAATATCAATGCGGCAGATAAACATGCTAGCCATATCTACCATTTGCGTTATAAGCTCAGCGCGTGGCTTCATACAATCTATTCCTTGAAGAATATTTTGCTCATCATCTTCTTTTATATCATATTTAATTTCGCTTATAATTAGCTCAAGCAGGTCCTTATTTTCCATGCTGCGCAAATATTGAGCATTTACGTTTTTCATTTTGTCAAAATCTATGCGCGATGGCGACTTGCCCATCCCCTCAATTCCAAACCACTCAATCGCCAGAGATCTAGATATTATTTCATCATCACCATGAGACCAACCAAGCCGCAGTAAATAATTATTCAAAGCATCCGGCAAATATCCAAGCTCGCGATATTTCTCAGCGCCAACCGCTCCGTGCCTTTTGGAAAGCTTAGCTCCGTCTGGCCCATATATCAGCGGGACATGCGCCATTTGCGGCATTTGCCAACCCATCGCGTCATAAATTATCTTCTGCTTAAACGCATTATTTAAATGATCATCACCTCTTATTATATGCGTGATACCCATGTCATGATCATCAACTACTGCTGCAAGCATGTATGTTGGCGTACCATCCGAGCGCAGGATAACCATGTCATCTAAATGCGAATTTTCTACTTTGACCGAGCCTTGCAACATATCATCAATTATAGTAGCTCCATCTTTTGGGGTTTTGAGTCTAATAACTGGTTTTGCGCCTTCTGGTATATCTGCGCCCGCTAGCCCATCACGGTATTTTGATTCGAAAATAAAATGCTCACCCTTAGCTTTTTTCTCTTCCCTTAAGGCATTAATCTCTTCCTGAGGAGTATAGCAATAATATGCATTGCCGCTAGCAAGTAGTTCCTTAGCGATCTCTTTATGTCTTTCGATATTTTGCGACTGATAAATAATATCTTCATCAGGCATTAAATCAAGCCAAGTTAGTGATTCTATGATAGCTTCTTTTGCCTCCTTTGTAGAGCGCTTTTGGTCGGTATCTTCAACACGAAGCAGGAAGTCTCCTCCATGTTTTTTGGCAAATAAATAATTAAATAAAGCGGTTCTAGCACCTCCTATATGTAAATAGCCGGTTGGAGATGGCGCAAATCTTGTTCTTACTGTCATTATATTGTGCTTATTTTTTGTTATTATAAAGAATAGAAACATCATAGTATTTTTTAAATGCAATGTGAATAAAAAGATTTATCAATGAAGAAAATAATTCGAAGGTACTCTTATAATTAGCGCTCGCTCCTGCTCTTCTTTAGATTCTTACTTTAAACTAGCTCTTTTTAACTCCTCTGCAGTTGGTAAAAATTCTTTCAGCTTTAAAGGCAGTTTTTCTGTTAGTTTAAACTGCGATACTCCCATCGGCTTATTAATGCCTTCAATTGCATATTCTACCGTAATTCCCTTCTTATCCTCACATAAAATTAGTCCTATTGTTGGATTATCTGAAT
>JAHDBQ010000018.1 GCA_020630305.1 Alphaproteobacteria bacterium
AATCGGTCGACGGACTAAACCCCGGAACCCTATCTTGCAATATAGATTGAAAGGCAGGCCTGGATTTTATTACGCTATACCAAGCTTTGATTATTGGCCAGTTATCCCAATTTATTTCGCCAAAATAATCTATTACAGATATATGCGCAGCCGCAGAAATATCCGCACATGAAATTTTTTCGAATGCAAGAAATGATTTTTCAGATAATATTTTCGTAAGAAGCTTAAAATACTGAGCAAGATTAGATTTTGCCGCTCTAATAAATGCGCTTCTTGGTCCCCCAGCACGCATAAGCAACCTAATCATCTTCTCATCTACTAAAATTTTACTAACTTCCCTGTAGAATTTTTCATTAAACCAGCTTATGTATTTTCTAACCTCAGCTCTTATCGTATGGTCTTTAGGCATAAGATAAAAATCTGTACAGCTTTCGTTTAGATATTCAATTATTGGGTAATTACCAACCAAAGAAAGCTTTTTTTCTTGGTTTACTAGCACAGGAATATTTCCAACAGGGTTAATTACCAAAAACTCTGATCTATTAAGCCAATAATCTTCCTTTACCAAACCAAACTCAATATTAAACTCCTTAAGCAAAATTCGAATTTGCCTAGAAAGGGGACATAAAGGGTGGTGATACAACTTATACATTATCTATATTACCAAATTTTACAATTAAAGCATAATAAGGATGTTTTGTAAGCCGGATTCTGTTTTTCAAATGGCTATTTATCTTGAGCAGGTGTTACCACTTACTTCTAGCGACCTACCCGCATAATTATTTAGTGGACTAAACTAGTTATAAACAAACTAGCAAACAATGTTTTTACTTATGCCTATTTGGTCTTGCTCCAGGTGGGGTTTACATACGCGGCTTTTGTTGCCAACAAGCCCGGTGCGCTCTTACCACACCATTTCACCCTTACCAGAAAACTGGCGGTATCTATGTATTTTCACACAAATTTCTGTTGCACTTTCCCTAAAAAACAAAAAAGTTTTCCGCTGGCAGTTAGCCAGCACCTTGTTTATAATGGAGTCCGGACTTTCCTCACCAACACCTTAAAAAAGTGTAAATGCAGCCACTACATTTCATCCTTATTAAGCTTGTAATTATAACATTTTTTTATTTTATTGTCAACTAAAACTACCGCCTATCATTTTATTTACACCTTTAAACCCTAAATAGGCAGAACACCTGAGGCAACAAAAAAACCCCTATAAAGAGGCTTTTTATTAATCCGAAATGTATATTGCACTTAACCAATTACAATCACACTACTTTCCTCATCAGGCTGAGTAGTGTAGTAGCTGTCAGTAACATCAGATATTTCCATTGGAAGCTCTTCTGCATCATCGTCTGAGATATAGTCAAAAAAACTATCTACATCAGTTAATTTTGTCATTTCCTTCTCTTCATGAAGCCTATCTAGCTCTTTTTGAGCTGCAATTTCTTCTTCTATTTTATCAAGCTCCTCTCTTTGTTTTTCACACCAAGCTTTATAAGCCATCTCTTTTTTTAACTTTCTTTGCTCGATAATCTTTTCTAATTTATTTTTTTCTAGCTGCTCTTTTTCTGCGGTTTTTTCTTCAGTTTTAGCGTGCTTCTTAGCTAGTTTTTCTGCCTTCAACTTTACCTTCTCCTCCTCGCGCTTAGCTTTTTCCGCCGCCCTGGCTTTAGCTTTTTCTACCTTAGCTAGATATTTTTGCTCCTCAGCAATTGCTTTTGCCTCCTCTTTGTTAGCAATTTCTATTGCTTTTTGCTCTTCTCTTTCTGCTTTCTCTCTAGCTCGCTCCTCTAGCCTTTCAGCGCGCTTAGCCATAAGCTCCGCCCACTTACTTTTAGTTTTTGATGAAGCCTTATTGATGATTGAGTTAAACTCGTCAAGTCCATTTTTAGCTATAGCCTCCTGAACCTCTTCAGCGCTAGAGTCAATTACCTTAACCTCTTCTACCGATGTTTCGCCATCTTTATTCTGAAGCTTAATTTTATATGTATTTACCCCTTCTTTTAAAAGCCCTGCCCCTTCTCTAAGAGCTATTCTTGCTAGACCAAGAGGGCTAGCTGGATTTTCTGGATGAATACCCGGAAGAATTTCCGTCATGTTTAATAAAGTTTTATTATCCCTGCCGTTCTCGACATCCGACTCTCTTCTTTTAATGTCCTTGTTCTCTTCGTTGAATACTGTGATTATTTTAGTTTTTTCAATTGTTATTGTCCCGTCTGGGTTTCTTTGCTCTGTTTGTTTATCCTCTATTGTTGTTTTGTTTTTAGAATCACTATTATCGGTAGTTTCTAACTTATATTTTTTATATGTTAGTATTGACCCAATCGCAGTGACCACGCCAATTACGCCAACAACTAATACTATTATAATTTCTACTCCCATAATCGTTACCTTCTTTTAATTACGAAAAAATAAGAATTTTACCCCTTATATACAAATGGTAACATTTAAATGGTTAATGAATAGTTAATTTTTATCGAAGTTTATTAATTTATTTAAAATAAGTTTGTGTTTTGAAGTGGTTTTATATAAAAAACACGGCTATATAGCACGCACTAACCACCTAAAACAATAGTAATAATTTTTATCAAAAACTCCCTTGGCTGTTTTGTTGCAAAAGCTATAGCAACTACAATAAATAGTAAAGCCAGCCAATTTGCAGAAGATTTTTTTCTTTCATAAGCTCCTTCATCGCCAGACTTTAGCTCAAAGCTTTTATCTATGAAATAAATTATTAGCAAGCCTGGGAAAGCTAAGAAAACAGTCATTGTGAAATATAAATCATAACCAATACTTTCTACAATAGAACCACCAAATATTACTATTGAGTGACTGAACAAACCAGAAACACTGCTAAACATTGCATATTGAGAAGCTCCGTATTGTTTATTACATAAATAACTTATATACCCAATTAGCGCGGCATCACCCATGCCAGATGCAACATTTTCTATGGTTATTGCTACCATCAGGGCGCTAACTGCATGCTCTTGGTGGTTAAGCCAAACAAACGCGAAATTAGTAACACTTTGTGCAAAACCACATATCAAGAGACCTTTAAAATAACCAACCCTGTATATTATAGCTCCTCCAATATATGCGCCAAATATAGATGCAAACACCCCATATACTTTACTTACCGCAGCAATTTCTGTTTTTGTGTATCCAAGATCCATATAAAAAGGAGTGGCCACAACACCAAGCATAGCATCACCTAGTTTATAAAAAACTATAGCAAGCAATATGAGCAATGCGCCATCACGCTTTAAAAAATCAAGAAAAGGTTCAGTGGTCGTTTTCTTCCAAGACTCAAAGCTGGTAAATTCTAGTTTGTTTTTTTCAATTTGAGGCTCTTTAAGGCTCAAAACAAATAAAACAAATATTGCGTAAAGCCCCGCTAATATTTGAAAAACTATTTCCCAGCCATATTCGTCAGCGAGCCAAAAAGATCCTGCAACAGCAACAATTTTACCCATGCGATAACCAAATACAGCGTTTGCTGCGGCGAATGATAACTTTTCCTTTGGTATAACGTCAATTCTGTACCCATCAATACAAATATCAAGCGTTGCAGATGCAATTCCAAGGCCAATAGTTAGTGCAACTACAGCGCTCATTGAATCTTTGGGGTTAACATAACTGTAAGAAAAGATTATGCCAGCAATGACAACTCCAATAAAACACATCCAGCTCTTTCTAATACCAAGCTTGCCAATTATAGGCAAATAAACAGAGTCAATTAACGGCGCCCAGAACAACTTAAGAGAATAAAATATCCTAGCAATTGCAACAGAGGTAATCATAGCAAGGCTCACGCCGTAATCTTTCATCCAAGCGGCCAATGTAGAATAAATTATAAATAACGGCATGCCACTAAAAAACCCTAGAATTAATATCTGAATTTGCTGATAGTCAGTAATTAAATCAAGAAATCTATTTTGCTTTATATTGGTTTGTGTTGTCATGTTTTTTACCTTTATTTACTGAAAGCCCTAGGTTTGCTGCCTAGAGCAAGTATATTAAATATTACAAATAAATAATATATTTTTAATATTTAGTCAACTAATATTATAAATCTAGACTCTATTCTACCTTGAATAAGCCAGTCACCGCAAGCGGCAATTTTTTGTTTTTCATCAATCAAGAAGCTGGGCGAGTTTTGTTTCTTGATATTAGCGTAGCGCCAGCCATGTAAATCTTTATGCCTTGCTGCGCTAACATCAAAGCCTACTACTTTACTGGTTTGCTTGCATAAATAATCCATTACTTGCTGTCGATCATCATCAATATGCTTATCCGCCCATGCATTGCTTGAATGCACCAAAATGCAAAAACTCTTTGCTCTACCAGGCTTTGAATTATTAACTGATATCCAGCTAATATCTGCATCCCTAACCAAAGCTGCATCAAACTCAAGCGGCCTATGCTCTTCAAAACCAAGCATCAAAGAAAAACATGCATTCATTTGTACATTTTGCATATCACTAAAAAAAGATATATCTTGTGGCAAGATAGCAGCGCTTTGCGCAGGCGGAATAGAAGATATCACAAAATCATATTCCCCAAGATTGTTACCATCTTCGTCATTTATGCGCCATAATTCACCGTCTTTAACAACAGACCCCGCTCTGGTATTTAAAGTTACATCCAAATCTTTAGCTAAATATTTACCCATAGCGCTCATGCCAGGCACAGCTATGTAATGAGGATTATCATCGTCCCATTTTCTACTGTTAGTAATTTTTATATTATCTATTTCTGCAAAATTAGCGCGCCACGGAGTAACTATATTTTCAGCTATCATAGGCGCAAGGAATTCTTTGAACTCTACGCTCCTTGCTTTAAAAAACTGCGCACCGTGATCAAAAAAATAAGGCTCTGCTCTTCTGGTTGCAATTCTGCCGCCAACCCCGCGAGATTTCTCAAAAATTTTTACCTTAGCATTCTTACTTAAGATATTTGCAGCAGTAAGCCCAGCAAGCCCGGCACCAATAATTGCGATTCTTTGCATAAATTTATATCCCAAGAGCTTTTTTAAGAACATTGGCCTCCATTCTTTTTGGCGCGCCGAACACGTCAGGATCCTGTAGTAAGAACAGGCTATTTTTTACTTTTGCAATTTTTTTCGTATCTTTAAATAATAAAGTTATGACGTTATTTTCTTCAAAAATAGTCAACTTTATTATGTTTTTGGTTTGCTTATCAAAAATAATTTCACTCGACTTATTTAGTTCTTTGTTATGAAGCTTTAAAATATATTTACCCCCCTCCTCTCTTGCTGACTCTACGCTGAATTTTTTGTCAAATTTAATATCATCAACCAGCAAGAAATAGAAAATATTTTCTACAGCTTTAATTCTACTTAAATTCTCCATTTCATAATCATAAACCGAAACATAGTTTTTATTACCAACTATCAGTAGCGGAAACGGCTTATAGTAATTACACCTAAATTTATATGGCTTATTTATAACCAGCATCCCTTCAGCTTTATTTCCGTTTGTGTCGGTTTGGCTGAACTCAACTGCAATAGATTTGATATTTCTGATGTAAGATTTAATTTCTTCTGAAATATTGCTTGCATATGTTGCTTGGCTAGTAAATAATATCAGCAATAATATGCCAACCAGGCTGGAAGGATATAGTGGGGAAAATAGTTTTCTAATCATGTTCTTTTTGGTATAATATTTTTGAGTATTATAATGGTATATTATATTATTAGCAATAGTAATTTATAGAAGCAAAGAAATGAAGATTGTTGCCATAAAAGAAAAAGTGAAAGGCGAAACAAGGGCCGCCATAACCCCAGAAAGCGCAAAGATGTTCGTGCTGAAAGGGTATGATGTAGTTGTTGAAAAAGATATCGGAGTTTTAATTGGCTATTCTGACCAAGATTACATAAATGCTGGAGCAAGAGTTTCTGCTATATTACTAGAAATATTATCTGATGCTGATATTATTTTAAAAATTCTACCTTCTCCGATCGAAGATGAGTTCAATGAAATTAATATGAGCAAAGAAGGAGCGATGGTAATTGGTTATTTATCAGAAAAATATGCGCCTGAGGATTATCTAAACAGAGCGCAAGAGAAAGCTTATAACCATCGATATGGATGCAGTTCCTGCAAGCGAACAAGCCACTCAGTTTAATCCTAGCATCACAGCAAAAACTATACTAGGCTATCGCGGAGCGCTAGAGGGCGCATACATTTCTGGTAAATTACTACCAATAACCATGACAATGTCCGGCCTTGCAAAACCAGCAAAAGCTCTGGTAATAGGAGATTGCAGCGCCGCTTTTATGGCAGCTAGTGTCTTACAAAAAATGGGAGCAGAAACTGAATTTTACGCAAATAATGATAAAAATATCGAGGCAATTAACATATTAAAATGTAAGTTTATTTGCCCGAAAATTCAGCAAAAAAACACCTCACATGAACTACATAACAAAAAAAACCTAAGCATTCTGCAAAGTAATTTATTATCTTCCATACTAGGTGATTATGACATTATCATAAACGCTGAAAATGCAGATAAATCCCCTAATATAATAAGTCAGGAAATGATAAACCAAATAAAACCGGGAGCGGTTATAGTTGACTTATATAGAAATATTCCCGGTAGCTCGCCAGGGAAAATTATTAACAAAAAAAATGTCAAAATTATTTGCATGGACAACGTTTCAAGAAAAACTGCAATTGACAGCAGTAATTTTTATGCAAAAAATTTATATAATTTTATAGAATACGCCTTAAAAGATGGTAGAATTAATTTAAATGATGAAATAATTCAGGAAATGCTTTTGACCACTGGTGGGAATTTAGTAAATAAAGAATTTAAGGTATAGTCAAATATGGAAAAAGTAGAAAATAGCATTAGCAAAGCCACAGAAGCAGTGGGAATCTTTCAAGAAATAACCGAGGCTTATATTACTATAAATTCTCATGAATTGAAATTTGGTGCGATTATAATATTTTTACTATGTTGTTACATTGGCACACATTTAGCTAACAAGGCATCTATAATTAATTTCAATAATATCCTTAATATACTAATTAACTTAAGTTTATGTACAGGTCTTCTGGCCTTTTTAATATTATCAGCGCCGGTAAAGCAATTTGGCCTGATGCTTTTATTGATCTGCATATCTGTGTTTTTACTGTCTATGCATATAACCGTGGGTATATTATCAAACACCAAAAAGAAGAAAGTCAAATGACGCCAGAAACAATAGAAATATTTTATATAATATCTACAGTTTGTGCAATTGGCGCGCTAAATTACGCAACCAGCCTAGCCACCATAACTCGCGCGCAGATTCTAACTGGAGCTACTATATTATTAATCGATACTGAAACTTCTTCAAATTCTGAATTATTATTAGCGGCTTGCTACTACCGTATGTCAGTTACAAAATCACCTTATCTGTAATGATTTTATTAGGTTGTGGAGCTGGCTACGGGGCGTTTAAATATTTTTCACTAGCAAAAATTAAACCACTTTTAAGCTTACTATCTAGCTGCGCATTACTAATTTGCGTATATTTATTTTTTCATAACCTACAAATTTTCAATTTTACCCTGGCGACAGATACTGATACATATTACTTATTTGCCTTAGCTTTTGGTAATATATTTAGTTCTTATTGGCTTGGAAGCAATGCGGCAACTTTTTCCAGAATAAACAAAATCATTCCGGAAAAAATAACAATTACCAACATGCATCGTGTTATAACTATTGCATATTTTATAATTTTTTATATTACGCTATTTTATTTCTTTCTTGAGCCTTCCAAAATGAGCTTCTTTTTTATTAGCGCCTCTTCTGTACTTATGGCTACTTTATGCAGCGCGCTTATCGATAAAACACATTCTCTGCTTGTGAAAATAATGCTTGTTAAGTGCTTATCCTTTTTAATGTTTGCTATTGGTTATATAATGTCTAATATATTACTAATTGCCTTTAGCGGACTTATTATGCCTGCCTGTTGCATGATGCACAAGAAATATTACCAGTATCATAACATCTCATCAAAGAAACTAATCTTTAATTTCTTTAAAGGGTTCAAACAACAGCCAGATGCAACGAATAGCGAGTCAATTAGGGCGGAAGATTGTGAGGGCCAGAAAGCCCTCAATAATCAAATAAATGCTTCTGATGCTATATTTATGATTAATAATGCAAAATCTGTAGTGATAATTCCAGGTCTTGGTGCCTTGAGTTCTGAGTGCCACCACGAAATTAAAGTACTTCTTGAGCGCTTGATTAAACAAAATGCGCTAGCAAAAATTGCCCTGCATCCAATGGCTGGCAGACATCCTTGTTCAATCACTGACCTTATAAATAAAGCCGGGATAAAGCACCAGCATATAGCTGAGATTTCTAACGTTAATTTTGAATCTGTAGATTTGGCCTTATGTATCGGCGCAAATGATATTATTAATGAGGATTTTGCCCCAAACAGCAGCAATATATATAACAACAATATATCATCTGCTGCTAATATTATTTACATAAACAGAAACAAAAATGCTGGTTATTCGGGCAGATATAATAAATTATTTAAATACCCCAATACATATCACCTGCAAGGGGATGCAAAGACCACTCTTGTAGAATTGTTACATTTACCTGGCTAGAAATTATTGTTACGCAGAAGCAACAGAATCAGTGCTAAACTCATGCATACCCGCGCAGTCTAACTCATTATTATCTGCATCAATAATATAGTTTTTACCCTCTGTAAGTATATAGCTATCTTTAGAACCAAAGCTTTTAGAGCCATATGAATCTATAAAGCTAGCCACTAATTTTTTTGTGTGCCTGATTGCATCGGTAAAAACTATAAGCTTCTGACCATCGTGATTTTTATAAATGTTTTTTGCAAACAGGTTGTAGTCAAAGCCTGATTTCTTTATAGCATAACATTTTTTTCCATTTAAATGCTTTTCTATTTTTATGCTATTACCTTTTGTATTAATTCTGTTTCGACCTAGTTCTTCTTGCGCGTTTTCAAGAACTTCTACAAATTCTAAACAATTTGCCTTGTTTTTAGTTAGCAAGTGTTTTGAAATTATAGCAAACAGCCCTGTTTTTAAGTTATATACACCATCATCTGTACTTTTTATTGTGTTGTTTCCCCATAATTGTACGAATTTTTCAAAAACCCACTTCGTAGCTGTATTTTCTGGAAGCGTTGTAGTTTTATCTTCACTATGCTTAGTAGGCAATTGTTTTACAGATTTTCTTGAATTCTTTTTTTTACCACTCATGTTTTTTACCTATATTTAAATTAATTATCAAATATCCT
>JAHDBQ010000019.1 GCA_020630305.1 Alphaproteobacteria bacterium
GTAAATAATCATTTCCAAACTAATATTGCAAATATTTATGCAGTTGGTGATGTGATTAAAGGTGCAATGCTTGCGCATAAAGCAGAAGAAGAATCAGTTGCTGCGGTTGAAATTATGAATAATCAAGCAGGGCATGTGAATTATAATCTGATTCCGGGTGTTGTATATACCCACCCTGAAGTTGCTTCTGTTGGCTTCACTGAAGAGCAGCTTAAAGAAGCAAATGTAGATTATAAAACAGGTAAATTTCCGTTCCTTGCAAACTCAAGAGCGCGCAGCGTGAATGATACTGAAGGAATGGTGAAACTTCTTGCCTGCTCCAAAACAGATCGGATCTTAGGCGCGCATATAATTGGCGCAAATGCAGGAACTATGATTGCTGAAGTTGTCGCTTATATGGAATTTGGAGGAGCATCAGAAGATATCGCAAGAACATGTCATGCTCATCCAACATTAAATGAGGCGATTAAAGAAGCAGCCCTTGCGGTCGATAAAAGAACAATAAATATGTAAAGCTCTGTCAATACTTAGACTTGCAAAGTTAGGTATGAATCTTTTGAAGATGTAAATAAATATTGACATTGATATAAAAAAAGTTTATTAATATTGTGCAGAATTACTTTGATTGATCCAAAGTTATAATTAATCAAATTGTTATTGAGTTATTATGTGCAAAAAAATGTAATAACTCGTAAGAAAAAAACTAAATTAGGTATTACCAATGAAAAAATACTATATATTACTTGCGGCTATTATGTTAAATTGCAGCGCCAGTTTCGCAAAAACCTCATGTGACTTAAAAACAGAAGTTCCTGCAGCGATTGAAAAATATAAAGAGCAAAGTTTTTTAAACGCTACTTATAAATTTACTGATAATTCAGGTACATTGGCGTTCGGAGCCTCAGGATTTCGTTCTGCTGAAGAAGGCAAAGAAGTAATGCTTAAAAGTGACCAGATTATGCCAATTGCATCAATCACTAAAATGATGACAGCCGCTAGTATATTAAAGCTTCAAGAAAGAGGGCTGCTAAATGTTCATGATAAAATATCGAAGCATCTTGGAGAAAAAAGCGGAATTTGGCAGGATAATAAAATGCCAAAATGGGCTGATGAATTAGAGATTCATCATTTATTGACACATAGAAGCGGGCTGCCTGAATATTTCATGGATGCAAAGCTAGATGTAACCAAGCCTCATGATGAAATAAATAAAGATATTGCAAATTTTGCAGCTTCTAAAGAGCTTTCAATGAAGCCAGGAGAGAAGCATAATTATAATAATACAAATTTTGTATTGCTTGGTATGATAATTGAAAAAGTTAGCGGACAAAAATTAGGAGATTTCTATCAAAAAGAATTATTTACTCCGCTTGGAATGAAAAACACTAGGTTATTATCACTTGAAGAAGCAATAGACTCTCAGAAGAATCCTTTTAAAGGTATTGCGCCCGTGCGTTATTTTATGACGCCTGCAGGCACTAAAAGACCGATCCTTACATTAGCCGAAGCTCCATTCTTTATGATTCCATTTTCAGATGGAGGCGTAGTTTCTAACGTTGAGGACTTAATTATTTGGCATAAGGCTTTACATAATGGCAAAGTTCTTTCTAAAAATAGCTACAAGTTAATGACCACAGGCTATTATGATGCGCCTAGCAAGACTGGTGTTAAAAGTAAAGTGGGGTATGGTATGTATATTTCTACACTTGAAAATGGCGATGTTGTATATCATCATGCTGGTAATGCTTATGCAATTCGCGGCGAGTCTGGTTATATACCATCAAAGAAATTTTACTATGCTGTACTCAGTAACATGATGACATATACTCCGGAAGAGCAAAAAAATGCTCTTGACATGAGAAAGTCAGTTAATAAACCAGATATTGTTTATTTTACTCGCTTTGTATATGACTCTGTTTTTGGCAAGAGAAGCTAAGAGTTACTCATATTATTTAGAGGATATATTGTCTATAAAAATACTTGGTCTTGAGTCTAGTTGTGATGATACTGCAGCTGCAATTGTGGAGTCAATAGAGGGTTCTGGGCCAAATATTTTATCTAACATTGTAATTAATCAAACTGCAGAGCACAAAGTTTTTAAGGGAGTAGTGCCTGAGATTGCTGCAAGATCACATTACAGTAACTTTAAAATTGCTATAGATAAATGCCTTTCTGAGGCAAGTTTAGAATTTGGTGATATTGATGCGATTGCAGCAACATCAGGGCCTGGACTTATTGGCGGAGTGATTGTTGGATGTATGTATGGCAAGGCGCTGGCCAGCGCGCTTGGGACCCCTTTCATTGCTATAAATCATTTAGAAGGCCATGCTTTAACTCCGGTTCTTACAAATAATATTGCTTTTCCTTATTTATTGCTTTTAGTTAGTGGTGGCCACTGCCAATATGTTGCTGTGGAGGCTCTTGGTAAATATAAGATACTTGGCAGAACTCTTGATGATGCTGCTGGCGAGGCCTTTGATAAGGTTGCTAAAATGATGGATCTTGGTTTCCCAGGCGGACCAATAATAGAAAAATTAGCTGCCAAAGGAAATAGCTCGCGGTTTAATTTCCCAAGGCCTTTATATCATAATAAAAACTGCGATATGTCTTTTTCTGGACTTAAAACTGCAGTGAGGATTCAGATTGAAAAATTAGGAGATCTAACGCAGGAAAATAAGCAAGATATAGCAGCGAGCTTCCAAAAGGCTGTATGTGATATATTAATTAAGAAAACTCAGTTCGCAATCAGCGAGTATGAGAAGATATGCAGCGGCAAAAGATTTGTTATTGCTGGGGGAGTTGCAGCAAATTCAGAAATTTGTACAAAACTTAATACTTTTTCTGAAAAATTAGGCTATAATTTTGCAGCACCGCCAGTAAAATTATGCACTGATAACGCAGCAATGATAGCTTTTGCTGGACTTGAGCGCTATAAACTTGGTATAATAAATGAAATGGACTTTAAACCAAGGGCTAGGTGGAGCTTAGAGGATTTATAAACAAACTAAATCAGGTAATTACGAATAATGTCTAGTTTAGAACTTAACAAAATTGCAGCTGCTATTTTACTTGCAAGTTTAATTGCAATGCTGGTTGGTTTTGTTGCAAATATTTTATATAAACCAAAGCTAGAAATAGTCGAGCGGGGCTATAAAATAGAGGTTGCTGATGATGCGTCTTCAGGGCAGGGTAGTAGTTCTGCGGAGCCAGAAAAACCTGTGAATATAGCAGAAATTATGGCAAATGCCAATGCAGAAAATGGCGCTAAGCTTATCAAGAAATGTATTACCTGCCATAGTTTAAACCAAGGCGGAGCTAATAAAGTTGGCCCTAACTTATGGAAAATTATCGGCAAGAAAAAAGGTGCCCACCCTGGATTCACTTATTCAAAGGCAATGCTTGCTTCTGGTGGGAATTGGGATAATGAAAGCTTGTTTCGTTTTCTAAAAAAACCAAGCAAATATATGCCCGGTACTAAAATGTCTTTTGCAGGCATTAAAAAGCCAGAAGATATTGCTAATGTAATAGCTTATTTAAAAGAAAACACTGAATAAACTGTTACTTTGCTGGTTGATTAGTTCCATTATTTTAATTATTACATGGAGATATTATGACTTTAAACACATCTGATATATTATTATTTTTTGGCGTAATTTTAGTGTTAGCTGAATTTTTTAAGGCGCCTGGAGTTGGATTATTATTCATTGGTCTTGGGTGTTTAACGGCTGGAGGTATATTCAGTTACTATGAAGCATCTGCTACTAACCAAGTCATTTTTGCGTCTTTTGCTTCTTTAGTTTGGGTTGCGCTGCTGTGGGTACCAATGAATCGTTATTTCTACAACAAAAAAACCAAGAAGAATCATTTTAATGTTGTGGGTTCTAAGGTTAGCGTCGCTAAAGAATTTGATACAAATAGTAAGGGGCAAGTTAAGTGGTCCGGAACAGTTATGAGTGCAATCATGCATCCTAATGAGAACGCAAGCGCTCAAGTTGGGGATGAGCTTTATGTTGTGAAAGTAAAGGGTAGTTTGCTAATTTGTAGCTTTGAAAAAGATGAATAAAATTATGGGCGCGCTTTTATAGTAATATACCTCAAAGATGAAGGCATTTTTACTGTATCTTTTATAATTGATCTAATTACATTTTTCACTTTTAATTAAGTAAGAGTTTAAGAAAAAATATAATACTAAGTTATTAAATATTTTCGATAAACACCATCAATCTAATGGTATTTTACTATGCTGCGCAGTATCTTGAATTTCCTTATCCTTTTTGAATGTCTGATATAAGACCGGAATCACAAATAGCGTAAATATAGTTCCAACTAACATGCCACCTATTATCACAAGGCCGATAGACTGACGTGAAGCAGCCCCTGCACCACTTGCTAAGGCTAGCGGAATCGCTCCGCAGATAGTTGCGATACTAGTCATTAAAATAGGGCGAAGACGCATCTTCACTGACTCCATAATTGAGTCTAAAACGTTTTTACCGCTTTCGCGCAGTTGATTTGCAAATTCAACAATCATAATTGAATTTTTGGTGACCAAACCAATTAACGTTACCATACCAATATTACTATACATATTGATGCTATCACCAAATAAAAGCAAGGTAAGTACCGCGCCAGTAATTGAAAAAGGTACGCTAAGTAGAATTAATATGGAGTCGCCAAAGCTTTCGAACTGAGCAGCTAAAACTGATAAATAATAACGCGAATAAAAAGGTGGTAGCAGCGCCACCACTTGACTCTTCAAGCTGCGCAAGTTCACCGACATATTCAAGTTTTAAAGTATTTTTGTCTAATATTTTATCTGCAATTTTTTGAATTTCTACCATGGCATCATTTAAAGTCTTATCATTTGCAAGTCCAGCCATTAGCTTAATTGATTTCTGGCCGTTATAATGTCTGTATTTTTTTACAGTGATGGTCTCAACAATATCTGCAACAGACTCAAGCGGTAGGAAATTACCTTTATTACCCATTATATAAATTTTCGAAAGATCAGAAGGTTGATTACGATCCTTTTTGTTATAACGAATTAAAACATCATATGTATTGGTGCCGATGCGGAAATCTCCAACAGTTTTACCTGATATTAAATATTGTATCGTTCTGCCGATTGTGCTGATGTCAACGCCATATCTGTAAGCTTTCTCTCTATTTATTTTAATATCTAAAGTTGGAGTTGAAGCTTTAAAGTTCCTGTCTGGAAACTTAAATACAGGATTATTTTGCATTTCCTCCAAGAAATTCATCGAAGCCGCGTCTAGATGATCATAATCTTTTGTTGATTGCAGAATAAATTCCACAGCCTTATCTCCTCTTCTACCACCCATAGACGGGGGATTAGTTGCATGAATTGACATGCCTGGAATTTTAACAAACTCCTTATTAAGTTCATTTTTAATTTGTTCTTGTGATATTGACCTTTCCTTCCAATCATCAAGTGGAACAAAAGCAAAAGCACTATCGCTGCCACCAGAGCCAACAATATTAAGGAAGCCTTTTATGCCTTCTTTGCCTTTTATTACTTCTTCAGCTTCCATGACGGACTTTAGCGAGCTCTGCAAACCTGACCCTTCTGGCCCCTTATATGAAATACGCAAGAAGCCCTGATCTTCATCTGGTAAGAATGTTTTGTTTGTATGGATAAAACTCACTATTAGAATAAGAACGGAGCTTGCGCAAATCAAGAAGAACTTCTTTTTATTTTGCAGTGCTAACCCTAAATATTTTAGGTAGAAATTTTGCGTTCTTGCAAGTAATCTTTCAAATTTATTTAAGAATTCAGGCTTTTCCCCATCTTCAGCAGAAACCATTCTGCTTGCCATCATTGGTGTTAAGGTTAAAGCCACAAACCCTGAAAATAAAACGCAAAAAGCCAAGGTCCAGGCAAATTCAATGAATAATTTGCCAAGGAATCCGTCAAGGAAACCAATCGGCAAGAATACCGAAGCAAGGGTTAGCGTCATTGCTATAATAGCAAAGCCAATTTCTTTTGATGCGTCCATAGCGGCATTGATAGGCTCCTTTCCTAGTTCTTTTACATGGCGATATACATTCTCAAGCATCACGATTGCGTCATCTACAACAAGGCCAATTGCAAGAATCATTGCAAGCAGAGTAAAGGTATTGATTGAAAAACCAAGAGAGAAAATCACTGTGAAAGTAGCGATTAAAGAAATTGGGATCGTAACTAGCGGAATTAAGGTGATTTTTAATGACCCTAAGAATAAATAAGTTACTACTCCAACCAAAAATATGGCTTCAAAAATAGTAAAATATACTGAGTTAATGGATGCTTGAACAGGCTTGGCCGCATCATAGGCGATGTTTATTTTAACGCCGCTTGGCAGATCGTTTTGAATCTTGTCAAGCTCAGCTCTTGCAGCGTTAGAGAGCTGCAGGATATTGGCTGTTGATTGTTTAATTAAACCAATTGCAATCGAGTCTTTGGCATTATAACGCAATATTACTTCTTTATCATAGGGCTTGACAAAAACATTAGCTACGTCTTTTAGCCTGATTAGTCCACCATCCTTATATTCTTTTACTATAATATTTTCGAACTCTTCTTTGCTATTTAGCGAAGCAGCAAGTTTTAGCGTAAAGCTCTTGGAGTCAGTTTTTATAAAGCCAGCAGGGTAGTCACGGTTCTGAGCTCTGATTGCTTTTTCTATTTCAAAAGGCGTTAGCTTATGCTGGAGCATTTTAGTATTAATTGGCTCGATGCTCATGCTGTAATTTCTGCTGCCAAAGATAATGGAATTACCAACAGTACCAAGGCGCTCCAGAACTGACTTAATCTGGTTTTCCGCAATACGAGTAAGCTCTAAATCATCATGTTTAGTACTGGTGATGCTTATCCAGAAGCTTGGCCAGGCGTCCATATCCATTTTAGTAACTGATGGCATGGAAACATCCTCAGGTAAATATCTGCTAACATCCGAGACTTTTGACCTAACATCACTAAGTGCTGTTTCTGTATTAGTATCAAGTTTAAAAGAAAGTGTGATACTGCTAGATCCACTAGAGCTCGACGACGCAATAGAGTCTACATTCTTAACAGTCTTCAGAGCTTTTTCGATGCGCTCTGTAACTTCTTTCTCCATAAAGGATGCGCTAGCGCCAGGATAGGATGCATCAATGCTGATGGTAGGGAAGGAGATATTTGGTGTGCCGCGAACTTCCAGCTTAGTAAAGAATATTGTGCCAAGCGCAATGAGTATGAGGCTCAAAACTATTGTGAATACTGGTCTTTTAATGCATATTGCTGGTAAGTTCACAGTCCTATCCTCGTTGCTCTTGTTTCTCTTCTTCGAGTATATCGACCGAAGATCCTTCGTAAACTTTAGTCAGTCCTTCTAATACTATTTGGTCGCCAGCTTTTAGCTGGTCAGATGTTATTTCTATTAAATCTCCATCTCTTATATGCGTTTTAACATAAACTTGCTTTATTTTACTTTCTTCAATTTTGTAAACAAAATTGCCCTGATTGTTTTTTAATATTGTGCTCTCTGGGATGCTAAGGCCTGTATGTTTATTAAAGATAATCTTTGCTTCAACATAAGAGCCATGTAATATGTTAGTTTCAGCTGGGAAAGATAATTTAGCGCTGATTGTTCCGCTATTATTTACATAATTTGATATAGATGAAATGCTTCCAGAAGCTGGTTTGCCACCGCGATCAGTAACCACAACTTCAGAAGAGGCGCTTACTCTGCCACTTAATTTTTCTGGCAATTCAACTAGAATTTTTTTCTTAGCATTTGCAGGTATCAGGCTGAATAAATAATTTCCCATTTTTACTTCGGTGCCAATATTTGGATGAATAACACCAACATGCGCTTCAAACGGAGCAGTAATTATCATATTTTCGTATCTGTCCCTGGCGGTTTGTAGGTCAGCCTTTGCAGATTTTGCACTAAGTCTTGCTTTATCTAGAAGCGAAGGGCTTATCATTTTCTTCGCAGCTAAGGATTTGCTTCTAGTGTAATTGTTTTTTGCTGCTGCATATGCAGACTCTGCCTTTTTCTTGAGGCTTTTTGCAATTAAATGATCAATAATCATTATTACTTCACCTTCTTTGGCAATAGTGCCTGGACTTACATTAATGCTATCTACGGTGCCAGAACTTTGCGCGTAATATGCTTTACTGCCCTCCGCGCTACATTTCCCAATTGCTAGAAAATTTTCTGCAAATTCATGCTGCTTTATTGTAAAGGGCCTAACTAACGCGCTGCCGCTTTTTTTGGCATATACTGGCAAGGAGCAAAATAACAGATTAATGACAACTATCATCGACAGTTTCGCTTTGATATTCATGCGTCTAACTTATATTTATTATTAATGAATTATATTATAACCTTAAATTATCTATAATTGCTAGTAAAAATAGGCAGATGGGGTGAAAATTTGTGTAAAAGTAGAAAAATAGTAGTAAGGTTCATTTTAAATTAAAGTATTATTAAGTCTTTTGGTAAAAAACTGTTACCTATGTGGTCAGTATATACCGTTTTGAAATGGAGGAGAGGAAGGGATTCGAACCCTCGACACGATTGCTCGTGAACACGCTTTCCAGGCGGGCGCCTTAAACCACTCGGCCACCTCTCCGCTTTGTTAAGTAAATGAAATAAACATAATTTGTTGAACCATTTACGCGGTATTTGACTTAAGATATAATGTCAAAATCAATCAGCAATATACATCAACATATGTAATATATCAAGCTAGAATTAATATGTTTATAAAATAAATCTTCACGTGGACAAAAATTCATGAAGCCAATCTCTTTGTTTCGAACTCCATAAATTAACCTTAATTTAAGCTATGCAGCTAGTAGGGACAATGCCTTCAATCCCTTATGCTGCCTAAAGGTTAAGTTCTATTAATTATTAAAATATGTAAAAAAGTTATTGACTAGCAATTATTTTTAATATATAGTCACGTTTCATTAATCTATTTGTAAAAAATTAGATAAGCGAGAGAGCATGTTAATATTATGTGCTTAAATGGAATAGAGGTTGCTCAAGCTGAAGAAAGTGACAAAAAATAAAGATGTCATCGGCGAATTTATTTCAGGATCTCATAAAAGGTTCAGCGAATGTAAGCGTTGCGAGGTTAATGAGATTCCGGATCGGGGTCCGGAATGACGGAATGTGGCTGAGAGTTAAGAGTTTTGATTTTAATATCAGATCTCACAACGAATTATGTCATCCTGAACTTGTTTCAGGATCTCATAAACGGTTCTAACAAAGGAGCTGTTTGATGGAACTTAAGAGCAAAA
>JAHDBQ010000020.1:0-3729 GCA_020630305.1 Alphaproteobacteria bacterium
AACGCCGCTGAATCTGTTAGAGTTAAATATGTTATTTTCGGATAATTCATATTTATTTGAATCTATCAGATGAAATTTCGAAAATTTCTTTTGATAATCAAGGCCCACAACATACATTGCTATCGGCTCAATTTTAATACTAGTATTCTTGCCTATATAACCTTCTAAGGGGTATCTCCATTTTATTTTGACTTCTGGAATATTTCTATACCAAGTGAATTCTTTATTCTCATTATTTTTGATAAAACTTGTTAGATACAAATCCGCTCTATTGGATAAAGAAGCATCAAATATAAAGCCATTATTTGTTATAAGCTGCCCTGCAAATTCAAGCTCTAATGCATTACGAGCTATCTGTAGATCATTTTGATCTCTGTATATTAGCGTATTATTTCTTACATTTAATAGCAAAGACTCATCATCATTTAAACTAAAAACATTTTGCGTTCTTATACTTGGTAGTATCATTGGTAATTTATATTTTCCGCCTCGTAAATCTTGGAAATACATCGCCTCAGCTGACCAATAATTCCTGCCACCTACTTTATTTGCATAAATTTTTGAGGTAAGGCTTGAATCTAATTTCTTATGAAAATTAGTTAAATATGCTTTATCCGAAGCTCTTTTAAAAGCAAAGCCATAATTTACTCCGCGCTCCCTAAACGCGCCATTTGCAAATACATAAAATCTTTCTGCATCTAACTTGTGGCTATTTTTTGTTTCTTCTCTTTCTGGCGTACCAATACTACCAATTACTTTATAAGAACCATGATTTAGTTTATGACGAAACTCCCCTTCTAAGATAGTATAATTATGATGTATTCTTGGACTGATAGTAAAATCCATATTTCTTTTTACGCGGAAATAAAACGGAATCAGTAAAGCGTCACTCTCTATTCTTGGGCGCAGCATTCCTGATTTTGCCTGCGCATTTGGAGTTGGGTGCGCAAAATATGGCAGATAGAAAACAGGAATTCCATATATCTCAAATAATACATGATTATAAGACATTTTTTCTTGTTCATAATCTATATGTGTTTTTCGTGCATTCATTTGCCATATAGGTTTGCGGGTGCAGCTCATATCACATGGGCTAAAGACTGAATCAGTAAGCTCATATTCATTTTCGTTTAACCGTTTTGCTATTCTTGAGCCGATAACTGATGTATCACCAAGCTTAGCTGCAAATCTTGCAATCAAACCTTTCTTAAGTTTATCTTTGAAGATAATAGTTTTACCACAAATAACTCTGCCTTCAGTATCAGTTACTCGTACATTACCAATACCATATACTAAATCTTTCTCAAGCTCATAATGCACTTCATCAGCGCTTAGCAAATAATCTTCCATTTTGATATAAACATTGCCAGTAGCTATCATTGAATCTGTGTTTGCATCGTAGTGAATATGATCTGACTTCATATCAGCATTCGAAAAACCGAAAGCATCAGCCAGGGCGCCGCTTTGAAAAAACAGTAAAAAGATCAATAATAGTTTGCAAAAATACTGCATTTAATTTAAATTCAAAATAAGTAAAATATCTAACTCCCAGATGATTATACATTATGTTACAAGAATGTTTAACTAATAAAATGGAAAAAACCGAATTTTCTGTTTCAGAACTATCTAATAAGATAAAATTTTTGCTAGAAAACAATTTTAGCAATATAAAAATCAAAGGTGAGATCTCTGGCTTGAAGATTGCTGCGTCTGGCCATGGATATTTTTCCTTGAAAGATAATAATGCAGTTTTATCTGCAATTTGCTGGCGACATGTCTTAAGCAGAATCAATTTTAAACTTTCTGAAGGGCTAGAAGTTGTAGTAACCGGAAAGATCACAGCCTATGCTGGGCAGTCTAAATATCAAATATCTGTAGAATCGATTGAACCATCTGGAGAAGGCGCCTTCATGCAAATACTTCGTGAAAGGCGAATCAAACTTCAAGCAGAAGGGTTATTTGTAAAAGAAATAAAGCAAAAAATACCATTCTTTCCTAAGAAAATTGGCATTATTACTTCCATCTCTGGTGCGGTTATAAAAGATATTATCCATAGAATATCAGACAGGTTCCCTACTAATCTGGTGATATGGCCCGTTAGTGTGCAAGGAGAAGCTTCCGCCGAGGAAGTCACCAAAGCTATAAATGGCTTTAATAAGATGCAAGGAAATGAAAGGCCGGATCTACTTATTATTGCAAGAGGCGGAGGATCCGTTGAAGATTTATGGTCCTTTAATGAAGAGATTGTAATTAGAGCTGCATTTGCCTGCAAAATACCATTAATTTCAGCTATTGGCCATGAGACTGACTATACATTGCTTGATTTAGTTGCTGATCGCAGAGCGCCAACGCCGACCGCTGCTGCTGAATTTGCAGTGCCTGTAATGAGGGATCTGAAATATACTATGCATTCAATTTATACTCATCTTGAACAAAAAATTTCCGATTTTGTAAAGTTTTCTGCACAAAATTTGCATAATTATAAATATGCTTTGCAGCAATTTGCTAATAATTTAAGTTACCATACTCAAAAAATTGACGAACTTTCTTTCCGCCTTAATAAAGCAGGCCCTGAAATTATTGAAAAAAAGGCAAGTAGTTTGTCCGTGTTCCCACTCGTACGTCTAAAACCAGTCAAGATTTTAAAATATAAATATCTACAATACCAGCATATAAGTAATAATATCATGTCTAAGCAGGAGATCATTCTAACTCCCCACACTAATAAACTCCAGCTTAATAGCAGCCTGCTTAGCAGCCTAGACTATAAAAACACCCTAAAACGTGGATATGCAATGATAAAAGACGAGAATGGCAAGGTTATTTCTTCACTTTCAATAGCAAAAAGCAATTCTAAATTAACAGTTGTAATGCAAGACAAAGAATTAAAAGTGGAAGCGCTGTAGATAAGGCTTACTTTACAGTAAATTACCTTTTATTGATTTGCCAATTAACAGCAAAACATAAATTACCCCGCCGCTAAAAATTATTACTGGCGAGAAAGGCAGATCTAGATATAAAGAAAATATTACTCCAAAAAAATTCATGCTTTGCGCAAATAATGCGGCAAGAAATATCATCATTAATGGAGAATTAGCAAGAGGTCTTGCTATCATTGCCGGTATTAATATCATGCTAATTACCATCAAAGCCCCTACTATTTTTATAGTAATAATTATTGCAAAAGACAATATAACTAAGAAAAAGAAATCTAGGATTTGAACCTTCACACCCCTTGAATGTGCTACGTCATTACTCAAAATAATCAGAATTAAATCTTTAAAGCTAACGCAAATAAAAGCAATTACAGCAAAAAAGATAATAGATAATATTATCGCATCGGATTGATTTGCTGCAATAATATTGCCAAATAATATATGATCAAAGTTAATTTGATTATGAGAAAAATACGAAATAATTAAAGCAGAAGCTATCATAATGCTTGAAATGAATCCAATTGCAGCATTGTTATCTGACTTAGCTTTTAATTTATAAATTACGATAGTAAAAAGCAAGCTATTAACCAGCGCTGCATATATAATAGGTATATCCAGTGCTACGCTAATTGTTGCAGCTAGCATACTAGCATGAGCTAGACCATCGCCATAATATACATATTTTTTCCACAACACTAAACATCCAAGAGGAGCAAAAATAAGTCCTATTAAAATAGATGTGATGATTATTATTTCCATAATCTGCTACTTATATTAGATTACCTTGAAGCAA
>JAHDBQ010000020.1:3739-9128 GCA_020630305.1 Alphaproteobacteria bacterium
CAAACCCCAAAAGCAAAATTTTTTTTGCCCCATTAATTTATATAGTAAATGTACTATATAGTAAGTTACTGTAATTTAGTTCAATAAAAAAACTACCCTAAAAATGTTGAAGGGTAGTTTTTTTTAAGGGAGAATAATTTAAATCTCCTTTTTTAAGAAAAATATTCTTATTCAGATTTCACTGCATCTACTGCAGCATCTACCGCATCAGTTGCTTCCGCAGCAGCGTCTTTGGCAGCATCAGTTGCTTCTGTAGCGGCTTCAGTAGCCTTTTCTTCAGCGCCAGTAGTTTCTGTTACAGCACCGCTTACAGCATCTTTTGCGGAATCTACAGCATCAGTTGTAGCATCTTTAACAGCATCAACAGCGCCAGTAGCGGCATCGCTTGCTGCATCTGTTACAGTACCAGCTGCATCTTTAACAGCTTCTGTTGTTGTTTCAGCAACAGAACCAGCTGCATCTTTAACCGCGTTTGTTAGTGTACCAGTTAAAGAAGAATCTTCTGTACCTGCATCATTTGCAGATTTTTTGCTAAACATGAAAATAACTGTAATAGCTACAGCTAGAATTAATAATAGTTTTGTCTTGCTCATAATAATAATTATTATTTAAATTAAATAAATACAAAGTCACCTTAAACAATTAGGGCAACCACAAGATTAACCTTATAACACACTAAGTTTTGCAAAACAAGGTAAATAATAAAATTGGAAGATATTATTCGTTAAAAAAACGACATTAGTGATTGATTTGCTTTAAAAAGTTTAATATAATCCGCAAAAATTTATATTTAAGAGTTAAACAAATAATCATGTGCAATAAAGATAAAACCATTGTAGTTGCAATGTCAGGCGGGGTTGATAGCTCAGTAGTAGCAGGCATGATGCACACGGCTGGCTATAATGTTATTGGCATTACGCTACAGCTTTACGATCATGGCATGGCTTTGCAGAAGAAAGGGGCTTGCTGCGCAGGTCAGGATATTTACGATGCCAAGATGGTGGCTGATAAGCTGGGGTTCCCGCATTACGTATTTGACTATGAGAGCAAATTCAAACAAGATGTAATTGATGATTTTGCTGATAGCTATATGCGCGGTGAAACTCCCCTGCCGTGCGTGAGATGCAATCAATCGGTAAAATTCAAAGATCTGCTGAAAGCTGCAAAAGACCTAAATGCCGACGCACTTGCTACTGGCCATTATGTGCAAAAAATAATGACTGATAATGGGCCGGAGTTGCACCGCGGTGCAAGTGAAGATAAAGACCAAAGCTATTTTTTATTTTCGACAACTAAAGAGCAGTTAGATTACTTAATGTTTCCACTTGGTGGCCAAGAGAAAGAAGAAACACGCAAATTAGCTCATGAAATGGGGCTTGATGTCGCTAATAAACCTGACAGCCAAGATATTTGTTTTGTGCCGAACGGCAATTACCGAGATATTATAAATAAAATTCGCCCTGGCGCTAATAAGCCTGGTAAATTTATGCATATTGATGGTTTTGAACTAGGCGAGCATAAGGGTATTATCAATTATACTGTTGGACAAAGAAAAGGACTTGGCATTGCTTACGGCGAGCCAATTTATGTAATAAAAATTGACCCAGAAAATAATATAGTGTATGTTGGTCCTGACTCTGCGCTTGTAAAAACACAATTTTTGCTAAAAGATGTTAACTGGCTGGCTTCAGATAAAGAAATAGACCAGCTTAAAGTAGTGGTTAAAATCAGATCCACCACCCCTGGTATAAAAGCTAGGGTTTCGTTAACTGAAGATAAGCAAATCCAGGTTACGCTCCTTGAAGAAGAGAAGGCAATTACTCCTGGGCAAGCTTGTGTTTTTTATCAAGATTCCAGAGTATTGGGTGGCGGTTGGATCACCAGAGAAATTAAATAAAATAGGTATTCAAAATGAATTTCTTTAAAAAACAAGATTTTGCTACTATCAAAGCAGCAAGTAAATCAAGCGGTCTTGAAAAAACATTAACAGCAATGGACCTAATAATGCTGGGTCTTGGCGGAATTATTGGAACTGGTGTGTTCGCTCTTACAGGTATGGTAGCGGCAGAAAATGCTGGCCCAGCCGTCACCATGTCATACGCACTTGCTGGCCTTACTTGTATTTTTGTTGCGCTTGCATATACCGAACTTGCTTCGATGCTTCCGGCCTCCGGTAGTGTTTACACATATTCATATGTCGGTCTTGGAGAAATCTTTGCCTGGATAATTGGCGGTGTACTTATAGTTGAATTTAGCTTTGCTTCAGCCGCAGTTGCTGGGGTATGGTCTAAGTATGTTCAGGGGATATTAACATCCGCAGGTGTGGAACTTAGCCCAATACTACTAAATGCACCATCAGAAGGCGGAGTAATGAATTTACCTGCAGTCCTTATTGTGCTATTAGTTGGCTTTATGCTTTATCGCGGAACTAAAGAAAGCAAGAGGCTTAATAACGTGTTAGTAGTTATAAAAATTGCAGCAATTTTTGCATTTATATTCATTGGAGCTCCTAAATTTGACGCAACCAACTGGGAGAATTTTATGCCCCATGGTTTTGACGATGTCGCTAGAGGAGCTGGAGTGTTATTCTTTGCTTTTACCGGTTTTGGTACGCTAGCTGCGACAGCTGAAGAATGTAAAAACCCGAAGCGTGATTTAACAATCGGCATTATTATGTCTTTAGTTATTTCAACATCTCTATATATTGTATTTGCAGCTGTTTTAACTGGCATGGTGCCATATACTGAACTTGGTAGAGCAGATGCAGTGGCTTATGCGCTAACTAAAAATGGTAGTAATTTTGGCTCTGCTTTAATTGCGACTGGCGCGGTTGCTGGTATGACAGGCGTTATTATGATGAATATTTACGGCCAGTCTAGAATATTTTATGTTATAGCGCGCGATGGACTTCTGCCGAAACCCCTTGCTAAGCTACACCATAAATATGACAGCCCATATATTAACATTATGTTCTTTGCGATCGTGATTGCAATTATGGCGGCGTTTATTCCTTATAATATTCTGGCTCAGCTTTCTAGTATGGCAGCTTTAACAGATTACATAGCTGTTGCTGTTATCGTAATGCTATTTAGATTAAAAAGACCAGAAGCAGACAGGCCATTTAAATGCCCCGCCCTATTTGTGATTGCACCAATTGCACTTCTTGCTTGTATTTATTTGTTAATGGGCCAGATAGTTAAGGAAGGCAATTTGCTACTTTCTGGAAAGATTTTCTTGAGCTGGGTAGCGGTAATATTCTTCTTATATTTAGTGAAGAAGCCGTTATTTGGAACTGAAACTTCTTTTTAGAAGTGCTATGTTTTTGACTATAAATCTCATGCAGGATATAGCCTTGTAAATGTACAAGAAATTAATGCACATGAGGTTATTGAATCGTGTAGCAAGAAGTTACTAAATGATTTAGATAGTTTTGTTAGTAAAAACTGGTTATTTAGGCTATTTGGAGTAAGTGATAAACAAAAAAATATTGAAGATGGCGCGATTATATATGGTGTTTTAAAAGATGTTTCTCCAATAATAGGTCAATATGTATTTTTAAATCTAGCGCAAGAAGCAATTGAAGTATTAATGGCTGATAAAAAATATTGACAATAGCCATATTGAGCTTCTAGATGAGTATAGACCTCGCATAGTTGAACTGCAAGATGATGCTGACAAGATAGATCTCTTAGCAGAGAACACTGCAGATAATTTAAATGAATAAAGAATATGCCAAACAAAATAATCATAAGTAATTTCGGCAAAACAACAATTGGAGTTGATGAATGATTTCTGTTCAAGGCCTTGAATATTATATTAAAGGCCGCAAGCTATTAGACAACGTTAATTTTCAAGTCACGAACAATCAGCATATTGGTTTGATTGGCAGAAACGGTACTGGTAAATCTACTATATTTAATCTGATTCTTGGCAATATTGAGTCTGATGGTGGAAAGATTGAAATTTCTAAAAATTACAAGATTTTAGAAATTAAGCAGGAACTTCCAAATGGCCAGCATACTGCCATGCAGCATTTGTTGATGCAAAACAAAGAGAGATACGATTTATTTCAAGAGCTTGAGTCGTGCGAAGACGCAAGCAAAATAGCTGAAATATATGAAAAATTAATTGAAATGGATGCTTTTGCTGTAGAAGCAAAAGCTGCAAAAATATTGAATGGTCTTGGTATACCAGAGAACGTGCAAAACGAAAAGATGCAACATCTGTCTGGTGGTTTAAAAATGAGAGTTGCTCTGGCTGCGTTATTATTTCAGGAACCTGATTTATTATTATTAGATGAACCAACAAATCATTTGGATTTTGAAACAATTCAATGGTTACAAGGTTTTTTAAAAAAATATCCCAAAAGCTTTATTTTAATTTCTCACGACAAGAACTTTATTAATCACTGTGTTGATTCAATCTTTCATATAAAAGATGCTAAGATAACTAGCTATATGGGTAATTATGATACCTTTATAAAAACATATAATTTAAAGCAACAGAACAGCATTGCATATAATGAAAAATTAGGCAAAAAACGTGATGATATGATGGCTTTTGTGCATAGATTTAAGGCCAAGGCGTCAAAAGCAAAGCAAGCTCAGAGCCGTCTAAAAATGATCGAGAAAATGGAGTTTCTAGATGTTGACCAGGCAGAAAATAGTATTACACTAAATTTCCTAAAACCTCAGAAGGTCTCTCCTCCTATTATTCAGTATGAAAAAACTTCTTTAGGCTATGAAGATAAAACGATATTGCATAATTTAACAGGAATGCTCTACCCATATGATAAAATAGGCTTAATCGGAGAAAACGGAAAAGGGAAAACTACTTTTGCTAAATTCCTTGCAAAAGAATTAAAGCAGCTAAAAGGCACAAGAGATGAAAGTGCTGGCTTGAAAATTGGTTATTATAAACAAGATTGTATTGATGATATAAAGCCAGGCACAACTATATATGATTATATAAAAGATACTTTAAATAGCGATAAAGTTAATGACCATTTTATTAGAACTCATATGGGCAGATTTGGCTTCTCTAATTTCAACAAAGATCAAAAAATTCATGAGCTATCTGGAGGAGAAAAAGCAAGGTTAATATTTGCTGGCCTAACCTTTGAAAATCCTAATCTACTAATTTTAGATGAACCAACAAACCACCTAGATATAGAAATGAGAGAATCGCTAGTTATGTCTCTTAACCAGTATGAAGGAGCGGTTATTTTAATCACTCATGATAGATTTTTATTAGAGCACGTAGTAGACAAGCTTTGGCTAGTAAAAGATGGAAAAATTAAAGAATATGAAGGCGATATTGAGCAATATAAAAAATCTTCGATCTAAAAGCGCGATTGAAACATAGCGGATTAGTGATTTTTAGGGGAGTG
>JAHDBQ010000021.1:0-1054 GCA_020630305.1 Alphaproteobacteria bacterium
GATGATCTCTGAAAAGGAATATCTAGATATTATAACCGCTAAAACCGCCGAGCTGTTTAGTGCCTCATGCGGGGTTGCTGCATTCGTCACTGGCAAAACTGAGCAGGCTGGGCATTTAAAAAAGTTCGGCTTGAATCTTGGTAAGATGTTCCAGATATCTGATGACATGCTTGATTATTTTGGCTCTAGTAAAAATGCTGGTAAAAATATTGGTGATGATTTTTTTGAAGGTAAGGTAACGCTGCCGCTGATTATTTTAAATGATCTCTTGCCATCAAACGAAGCTGATATTTTGCAAGGAATGATTAGCTCTGACAAGCGCTCGGAAGATGATCTTGCTTGGGTACAGGAAAAAATGCATGAACATGAGATTCAAAGTAAAGTAGCGAAATATTTAGAAGACCTACATATGGTAGCCATAGATTGTTTAGGCAAAATAAATGCTAGCGATAATGAACCTAAAGAGCATTTGAAAAAGCTATTAGACTTTACCACTAATAGAGCATATTAATATGAATAGCAGTAGCAACAGTACGGGAGATAAGCTCATTACATCATGGCTTGGATTACTTGCACTTAGCGTCGTTATAATGATTATGATAGGTGGTCTGACGCGGCTTACTGGATCTGGCCTTTCAATGACAGACTGGAATCCGGTAACTGGCTGGCTGCCACCAATGAATGAATCTGGATGGTTGCTTGAATTCTCTAAATATCAACAATCTCCAGAATATAACCAGGTAAATATGGGTATGAATTTGCAGGAGTTTAAGTCTATCTTCTGGCTTGAATTTATTCACCGCGTTGCTGGCAGGATTGTAGGTTTACTCTTTTTATTGCCGCTTATTATATTTTTGGCGCTTGGTTACTTTAAAAAATCTGAAATAGCAGGATATTTGCTTTGCGGCCTGCTACTGGCTGCGCAAGGAGTGATGGGATGGCTTATGGTAAAAAGCGGCCTTGTTGATGTTCCGCATGTTAGTCATTTTAGACTTGCTGCGCACTTAATATTGGCGGTGATTTTATATTCTCTATTTTTCTGGAAATATTTATC
>JAHDBQ010000021.1:1064-8965 GCA_020630305.1 Alphaproteobacteria bacterium
TAATATTACCAATGGGTATAGACGCAAGTAATGCCCTAAAGTGGAATAAGTTGCTAATAATATTATTATTGGTGCAGGTTATTCTTGGAGGCTTTGTAGCCGGCTTAAATGCCGGATTAATTTACAATGAATTTCCACATATGGGCGATGGCTTTCTACCAGATGAATTATGGGATAAAGGTAATCTTATACAAAAACTATCAAGCCCGGTATTCGTACAATTCATCCACCGTAATATGTCATATATAATTTCTTTGATGATATTTGTGTTTTGTCTTAAATTAAGGTGCCTTGGAAACGTACGAACTTGCAGAGCAAGTCTTTATATATTTTTAGCGCTTTTATTGCAGATGTTACTTGGTGTCTCAACATTAATATATCAAGTGCCTATCAGCCTTGCACTTATGCATCAGCTAGGATCAATATTACTACTAAGCACACTGCTCTGGTGTTGCTTTTTATTGCATAGAACTTTTTGCGCTAGGTAGTTGATTATTTGTAAGATAGATAGCCATACTTATTTCTTCATTAGATGCACAGGTAAAAGAAGAAACATTTCTTCTGCACTATTTATTATTTTGTGTGATGCCGTAGTTGCATTTTGGATGTAGCTCAGAATATCATAAACCCATCCATCAATAAGATATTTATGTCCACCAAGTTCTACAATCGATCCTATTTATTCGCTGTTATATTTTTAATGTTAACCCATGTTGCATGAGCTATTTCTGCCTCTTGCAGCTTTAATTCCTGAGAGTCATCAGAAAGCGTTGTTGCATACACAGAAAGAGTGTCTGTTTTTCCATAGCGATTTGCAAGAATTCTCGTTTTTGTATATATTTTTACAGGGTTATTGACGGAAAGCCCTACTTCTTCAAGAACCGCACGCATAGCGGCATTACAAGGAAGTTCAGCGTTTTCTACGCTTCCCCCCGTTAGCCATAATTTTGAGACTGGCTTTCTAAAGCCTTAAGCAGAGGCCACCTTGTAGCGATCTGCAACAAAAAGAACTTGTCCTTTTTTGTTGAATATCAAGCAAAAAGAGCCATTAGTTGCTGTGTGTGCCGAGAGTATGGGCGAGCCATTTTTGAATATCCATTCTTCTTTGTTATTATCTGCGTAATGCAAATCAAATCCGGAGTCTCTTAAAATATGTCCATTGCCTGTATGCTCACGTTGTATTTTCACAAGAAAAGCACTGCCTTTAAAATCTATCCTTGTGATTTTCAACAAATGTTTTCAAGCGCTCTGACAAAGTTTCAGTATTACTACTAAAATTTGATGACGCAATAACGGCATTGCCAAATTGGTCTTTAGCATATGTAATATACGTTTTTTGATCTAGAATTTCTTCTCCAGTAACTAATTTTGAAGACTCTGCTGCACCTCCGGCAAGAATGATTAAAGTTAGTGCGGCAAAAAGTGTTTTTATTTTTTTCATATTTTTATCCAATTGAGTTCCTAAATACTGACTTTATTTTATATCTTATACTGAGTAATTTATACTTGTATAATATAATTTTCTTGAGCATTTACTTAGAAAGCAAGAAAAAACATATTCACCCGCACCATATGCAATCACTTATTCACCAGCTTTTCCTGCCAGTGATGCAGCAATGAATTTCTCTAGGTCACCATCAAGAACTGCGCCGGTATCACTAGTTTCATGGTTAGTTCTGAGGTCCTTCACCATTTGATATGGTTGCAGCACATATGATCTTATCTGATGCCCCCAGCCATTATCGGTTTTAGCAGCATTTTGCTTGTCGCTTTCTTCCATTTGCTTTTGTATTTCTATTTCGAACAATCTAGCTTTAAGCATCTGCATTGCCTCTGCTTTATTGCGATGTTGGGAGCGATCATTTTGGCATTGAACCACAGTGTTAGTTGGTATATGCGTTATCCTAACTGCCGAGTCTGTAGTGTTCACATGCTGCCCGCCAGCCCCTGATGCGCGGTAAGTATCGATGCGCAGATCTTTATCTTCAATTTTAATATCGATGTTATCATCCACTTCCGGATAAACCCAGCACGAAGCAAAGCTGGTCATTCTTTTTCCGGCCGAATTAAAAGGCGATATTCTAACCAGCCTATGCACGCCCGATTCAGTCCTGAGCCACCCGTAAGGCATTTCGCCCTTATATTTTATGCAGCAAGATTTGATACCCGCCTCTTCGCCACCAATAATATTTATAATTTCAGCCTTAAAACCCATTCTCTCGCCAAATCTAAGATACATGCGCATCATCATCTGCGCCCAGTCATGGCTTTCTGTACCCCCTGCCCCGGCATTGATTTCCAGGAAGCAATTATTGCTATCAGTTTTGCCAGAAAATAAACATTCAGTTTCCAGCTTTGCAGCAATTTCTGCAGATTTCTTAAGATCATGCTGAATTTGTGCGCTCATTTCATCATCACCTTCTGCTTCTGCAATTTCAGCAAGCTCGATGTTCTCTTGCAAAGAATCATTGATCTGATTAAAACTACCAAGCTTTTTCTCAAGCAGATTTTTCTCCTTTAAAATTGACCCAGCCTTGGCTGAATCATTCCATAAATTTGGGTCTAGCGAGAGCTCCTCCAGCTCCTCCAATCTCTTTTTAATACTAGTGGGGTCAAAGAGACCTCCTAATTAAAGTTAGTGACTCTTCAATTTTATTTTTTAAGTTTTCTAGTTCTGCGCGCATTTTTACTACCTTAAATATAAATTTTCCTATATAATGTATGACAATAATACTATTTATTTATAAAATATACAAATGACAAACAAAGAATTTATCAGAAATTTTTCAATCATCGCTCATATCGATCATGGGAAATCAACTCTAGCGGACCGTTTAATTGAATTTTGCGGCGGTTTGCAAAAAAGAGAAATGAGTCAGCAGGTGCTGGATTCTATGGATATTGAGCGCGAGCGCGGCATAACCATCAAGGCGCAAACCGTAAGGCTTGAATATAAAGCTAAAGATGGTAATACTTATATTTTGAACCTGATGGACACTCCAGGTCACGTTGATTTCTCGTATGAAGTTAGCCGCTGTTTAGCTGCGTGCGAAGGTTCTTTGCTGGTGGTTGATGCTAGCCAGGGCGTAGAAGCGCAGACTTTAGCGAATGTGTATCAGGCGATTGATAATAATCATGATATTATTCCAGTTCTTAATAAAATTGATCTACCAGCCGCAGAGCCAGAAATGGTACGGCAACAAATAGAAGACGTAATAGGAATTGATTCCAGTGACGCGCTGATGATATCTGCAAAAAGCGGAATTGGCATTGAAGATGTTCTAGAGGCTGTGGTAACCAGATTACCCGCCCCTAAAAATGATTTCATTGAAAAAAAATCACCAGATGCACTAAAGGCACTTTTGGTTGATAGTTGGTATGATAAATATCTCGGCGTTGTTATTCTGATCCGTGTTTTTCAAGGGCAGATAACGAAAGGCATGAAAATCAAAATGCTTTCCACTGAGAAATCATACGGGGTGGATAATGTTGGTTACTTCACGCCAAAGAAAGTGATGTGTGATGCTTTAGAAGAAGGTCAACTTGGCTTTATTACCGCCTCTATAAAACAGGTGGCGGATTGCAGCGTGGGTGACACGATAACTGAAGATAATAAATTAGAAATGGAAATGCTACCTGGTTTTAAACCAAACTTACCGGTGGTATTCTGCGGACTATATCCTTCTGATGCTGGGGAGTTTGAGTCGCTTAAAGACTCGCTCGAGAAGCTACGCCTTAATGATGCGAGCTTAGAGTTTGAAACAGAAAGCTCCAGCGCGCTTGGCTTTGGCTTCAGGTGCGGCTTTCTTGGGCTGCTTCATCTTGAAATCGTTCAAGAAAGATTGGATCGTGAATTTGACCTTGATTTAATTACCACCGCACCAAGTGTAATTTACCAGGTTAATTTAACTGACGGCGAAAAACTAGAGGTGCACAATCCGGCCGACTTCCCGGAGGTGCAAACCATAGATTCCATGCTAGAGCCATGGATTAAAGCAACTATCATGGTGCCGGAGGAATATCTTGGCTCTGTGCTTGCTCTTTGTACTGATAAGCGCGGCGTGCAGATAGATATGAAATATGTTTCTGGCCGCATAATGCTAATATATAGATTGCCGCTAAATGAAATAGTGTTCGACTTTTACGACCGCCTAAAAAGCTGCACGAAAGGATATGCTAGCTTTGACTGGGAAATGGATGGTTATGAGGAGAGCAATCTGGTTAAATTATCGATATTAGTAAATTCTGAGCCCGTAGATGCTCTGTCGATTATTGTTCATAGATCAAGAGCGGAACCAAGAGGACGCGAACTTTGTAAGCGCCTTAAAGACCTTATCCCAAGGCAGCTATTCCAAATTGCAGTACAAGCAGCAATTGGAGGTAAAATCATCGCCAGGGAAAACGTAAAAGCAATGCGTAAGGACGTGCTTGCTAAATGCTACGGCGGCGACGTTTCAAGAAAAAGAAAACTACTGGATAAGCAAAAAAAGGGTAAGAAAAGAATGCGTAACATTGGTAATGTAGAAATTCCGCAATCGGCCTTTATTGCAGCGCTGAAAGTCGGGGATGATTAAATATCACTAACATCCAGCGATATTAACACAATATATCTTAAGTGCATTTTTAATGTAATTGTGCAGAGCTCTAATTCAGTTACTTTTAATTTAGAAATAATTGAATTATTTGCTTATTGGGCGCAAAACAATTTAAAATAGAAAAAATATTTATGACAAAAACTAAAAACAAACACCCAATTTCGCCTCAAGAAAAATTAAATCACGGGCTTATAAAAGCAATAGAAAATAATCAGTTTAAACAAGTTGAGAAATTATTACAGAAAGGGGCTGATGTTAACGCTAGGGCTAAGCATGGCTATACAGCGTTGATGTTTGCATCAGAAGCAGGTCTTTTAAACATAGCTGAACTTTTATTACAGAAAGGCGCTGATGTAGATGCTACATATGGTAATGGTAGTGCAGCGTTAATGATTGCTGCCAAGTATGGCCAAGCTCAAATAATTGAACTACTGATCAAGTATAAAGTAGATATTCACGCAAAAAAAGTTGATGGACTTACTCCGCTTATGCTTGCTGCAATTGGAAGTCATGCAGATGCAGCTAAGGTATTATTAGACGCAGGAGTTGACCCCAACGCACAAGAATGCAGAGAGCAAACAGCATTAGCATATGCTGCAGAAAAAGGAAGTATAGATACGATCAAGATATTGCTAAAAAAAGGAGCAGATATTAATGCCGGGTGTAACGTAATTTGCAATGCTCTGTCGAATAATCATAAAGATACAATTATACTTCTAGTTAGCAAGGGCATTGATGTTAGTGAACGTAAAAATAGTCTATTAGTATATGTGGCAAAGACTGCATGTAAAGATAATACCGAATCATATTTAAAAGCTGTAGAAAAATTATTAGAAGCAGGTGCTGATGTTAATTACCAAGATACGGATAGCAAAACTGCGTTAATGTATGAGTGCATAAATAATAATATTGACGCAATTAAACTACTTCTTTCATATAGTCCCAATCTTAACCTATCTGATAGGTTTACTAGACAAGCCTATGATTACGCTAAATACGCCGGGGCAAAAGAGCTTTTATTTGCAGCTGGGCATAAACTAGATGTTATGGACAAAAATATAATTGGAATAGACAAACTTACCTTCCACCCTAGACAATGGCTTGTAAAACATTCGGAGGATTTAAATAATGCTATGAATGCTGCAAAAAACCTTAAAGATAAAAAAGAAACTGATTTTTCAAAAATCATGGGTAAAAAAGAGGTACTCAAATTGCTGAAAATTTACGAGCATAGTTATAACCGGGCAAAAGAATTTTTGCAGGAATTAGTAGATAGAGTTTCTAACGATCCTGATATGCTAAATTCACCTCGAGATTTTTATAACTCCAATAAACAATCATACGAAAACATAAAAGAATTCTACGAAAATCTAAAGTCATTTATCCCTTTATTGCATAAATACGTTATTGAAAATTGGGTGGTTATCGAGATTGTATGCAAAATGAAATTCAACCCTAGCATCAAAGACAGCAATATGCCCGTTAGCGATTTATACAAACATATGGGTCAGTTTGTGCTGCATAACTGGATTGAAGAAGCCAAAGATTTTAACCCCTTCGCAAAGGAAGAAAAAGAGCCTGCCTATATATCAGAAAATAATTCAGCAGATATAATGAACGAAATAGAAGGAAGCGAATCAGAGCAACTAGAGCCAGAAAAAACAGGTGCACCAGACGATAAAGGCAAAAGAGAGCTCATAGATAATTTTACTGCCGAAGATCTGCCGGAAGAGGCTGGCCTATTTCTTGCAGGCGATAGCAGCGAAAGTGAAGCAGAAGAGAGTATTTCATAGCCCGCAAAGATGCATAATCTGTTTTATGATTAGCAGCCTTCCTGCAAATTTTTACAATAGATAGATCTGAGGTTTGATTAAAAAACCATAATATTTGGTCCATTCTAGAATCTAACGCAACAGTTTTTTTAAGTAGGGTGCAACAAGTTGGTATCCATAAGTTCCTGAGGAGTTTTAAAACCCAGTACCTTTCTAGGTGTATTATTAAATATTTTCGCTACATAGTCAACAAATTCCTGACGAATAATTCGAGGTGTCTTGCTGATTGGAATTAGATGCCTTATCCGACTATTGGTATTTTCTACAGTTCCTTTTTGCCTAGTAGAAGCCGGGTTGCAAAAATATGTTTTTACTGCTAAGTCTTTATGGTTGGTAAATTCAGTTCCTCTGTCAAAGGTCATTGATTTTATCATAGACGGGTTTGGTGTAAATGATTCGTGAATATTTGATATAACCTCATCGCTTCTTTTGCTAGAATTGGCCAATATCTTGGTATATCTAGTTTTTTTTCCACTAAACAACTGATATTGTAGCTATTAGTGATTCCGTAAATTACTAAATCTCCTTTCCAATGACCAAACTCCTTTCTTTGATTTATTATTTTTGGCAGTTCTTTTGTTTGGAATTTTTAACTTTTGCACTTTCCTACTCTTCCTGAAGCCTCTTTTTTGCGGCGCTGCTTCAGATATGATGGCAGGTGTAATTTTATCCTTTCTAGGCTTTATATAAACTTATATATCAGAAACTCTAAAAATAGCCCTTTTTGGTTGCTTCAGGCGTCCTGATATTTGCTCTGGAGACTACCTGTCCACGGTTAGATGATGTATAACAATAGTTACGCAACTCCTCTTCCTAAATAAACATCTTCTTCTCGATAATTTAGATCTATATTGATCGTGTGCCTTATCAGGCAAATAACCAAGATCATATTCTTTGTATCTATCTAATTCCCTTGATATTGTAGATTTGTGGCGTTTAAGCACTTTTGCTATAACACTTATATTGCAACTATCTTTATTTAGCTGGTATATCTTTTCTTTTTCTTCTAGCGATAATCTTGTGTATGATGACATTGGTAACCTTTTGTTCAGTTAATGTTTTTTTACACCAACTTTATTTTAGGTTGCTACTCTTGGCAAGCGTTTTTTTTGTTGTGATAGGTTCTAGAAATTACCTTTATCATCTTTATTTTCTGCGACCGTAATTTTTTTTCCTTACTTTGTCTGCTTATTCTGGATCTTGCATTATTTCTTCTACCGCCCGCCTGGGCTTGCTCTTCGCTTCTTATTTCAGATGAAGAAACAAGAGCACTGAAAAAGCAGAAAAGAAAAAAATGGAAAACAGCAAGGGCAAAGGAATTTAATAAATACCGCACCTTGCAACAAAAATGCACTAAAAGAAACTATACCTTTTTAATTATACTCACTCTTCCTCGTACCAGCACCAGTTACTGGGCTGAATTACGATCAAACAGACACTCCTGAAGTTGATAATTTAGTGGGTCAGCTTGAAG
>JAHDBQ010000022.1 GCA_020630305.1 Alphaproteobacteria bacterium
AAAAAACAAAAAATGCTGATTCTTAAAATAAGGCTGTAAAAACCTGACAAAAATGCTATATTAACTACACAAAATAAAATGAAAGAGATGTAATTATGGAAGAATATTTTCTGTGGTATAAGGCAATACATGTGATTTCAGTGATATCTTGGATGGCGGCCATGCTATATATGCCAAGGCTGTTTGTCTATCACGCAACAGCTCAGAAAGGGTCAGAATTAGACCTTACTTTTCAGGTAATGGAAAAAAGACTGCAGCAAGTTATAATGACCCCGGCAATGGTACTTACTTACTTCTTTGGGGTTTTGACAGCTTATGTATATGGTATAGAAGCTCTTGGAGCATGGTTCCATGTTAAAATGCTAGTGGTTCTTTTGCTTTCTGGTTTTCATGGTATGCTTAGCAAGTGGCGGAAGAGTTTTATCAAAGGCGAGAATAAATATTCAGCAAAATTCTACAGAATAATGAATGAAGTTCCAACTTTTCTTATGATTATTGCGGTTATAATGGTTGTGATTAAGCCATTTGAATAAACCTTATAAAGAATAAACTTGATTCTTTGTACTTATTCGGAGTATAATCTGCTCTAAAGTAAAAAAGATTAATCGATTATTTTATAAATTTATGATACAAAATAGCAGTTTTTATACGGAGTATTTAGCCATAGCAGTGTTTTTTGGCATAGCCACTTTTTTATCTATTGTAGTGGTTATACTACCGAAATTGCTAGCAACCGAAAAACCTCAGAAGGATAAATTATCCAGCTATGAATGCGGGTTTGATGCATTTGATGATGCGCGCCGCAAATTCGATATACGCTTTTATCTAGTTGCTATATTATTTATTATCTTTGACCTTGAGGTTGCTTTCTTAATACCTTGGGCAATTAATTTAAGATCCATTGGTGCGTTTGGTTTTTGGTCAATGATGGTGTTTTTGTTAGTGCTAACGGCAGGATTTATATATGAATGGAAAAAGGGAGCGCTGGAATGGGAGTAGACACAAAAGAAATTGACGCAATAAAAAATGTTAAAAACCAAGATGATTTTTTCAAGGAGGAAATGTCTGATCGTGGTTTTGTAACAGCCAAGCTTGACGATTTAATAGGCTGGGCAAGATCAAACTCGCTGTGGCCAATGACATTTGGCTTAGCATGCTGCGCAGTAGAAATGATGCAGGCAGCATCTAGCCGCTACGATATGGACAAGTTCGGATTCTTATTTAGGCCAAGCCCGCGCCAAGCAGATGTGATGATAGTCGCTGGCACCTTAACTAATAAAATGGCTCCGGCAATGCGCAGAGTTTACGACCAGATGGCCGAACCAAAATACGTGATTTCCATGGGAAGCTGTGCAAATGGCGGTGGATATTATCATTATTCATACTCAGTAGTTAGAGGCTGCGACCGCGTTGTTCCTGTTGATGTTTACGTGCCAGGTTGCCCGCCAACAGCAGAAGCCTTGATATATGGCCTAATGCAACTGCAGCGCAAAATAAAAAGAACTACCAGGTTTAAGGGGTAGTAATATGATAAAAAAAACAATCAAAGAATTTGCAAAAGATTTCTCCTTAAAGCCGCTAGACATAGATGGTTTTATTGCATACAGCGCCCCTCATGAACATATTGCAAAGCTACTTCGTTTTGTAAAAGAAAATAAAGATCTGAGATTCACAGTTCTTACCGATCTTTTTGCTGCTGACTTCCTTGAGAAAAACAAGCGTTTTGAAGTTGTGTATAGCCTGCTTAGCCTTAAGCTAAATAAAAGACTAATGTTTAAAACTGCGCTTGCAGAAAAAGAACAAATAGATTCTGTTACAAAAATATTCAGTGCAGCTTGTTGGTACGAGCGCGAAATATTTGATATGTATGGGATAGAGTTTAAAAACTCTCCTGATATGCGTAGAATACTAACTGATTATGGTTTTACAGGGCACCCGCTTCGTAAAGATTTTCCATTAAGCGGCCATTTGCAGGTGAAGTATGACGAGAAAGAAGAAAAAGTGGTTTATGAGCCTGTAAATCTTGAACAAGAATACAGAGATTTTGATTTTGTATCTGAATGGGAAGGTCCAGGTGAATATAAATTACCAGGCGATGAAAAAGCCACTAAAGAATAGGGGCGACCAAGGAATAATGAATATGTCAGAAAATATAGAGAAAAAAACCACTACCATTAATTTTGGCCCGCAGCATCCGGCGGCTCATGGTGTGTTGCGTCTTATTCTTGAAATGGATGGCGAGGTGGTAAATAAAGCTGACCCGCATATTGGTCTTCTGCACCGCGGAACTGAGAAATTAATAGAGCATAAAACTTACACGCAAGCCTTGCCGTATTTCGACAGGCTGGATTACGTTTCTCCTATGTGCCAGGAGCACACTTATTCTCTTGCAGTAGAGAAGCTTCTTGGCTGCAGCGTGCCGCGAAGGGCTAGCTTTATCCGAGTTTTATTTTCTGAGCTTACAAGAATCTTGAATCATGCTATGAATATCGGTACTCAGGCTGTTGATCTTGGAGCAACGACGCCTTTATTGTGGCTATTTGAAGAACGCGAAAAAATTATGGAATTTTATGAGCGTGTTTCGGGATCTAGGATGCATGCGAACTACATAAGGCCAGGCGGTGTTACGTCTGACTTACCAGAAGGAATCTTGGATGATATTTTGGTTTTCTGTGACGGTTTTGAAAAGCAAATGAAGGATGTTGAAACCCTGCTTAATAATAATAGAATATGGAAACAGCGCCTTGTTGATGTTGGCGTAGTTACGCAAAAGCAGGCAATGGATTGGGGCTTTTCTGGCGTGATGTTACGCGGTAGTGGCATTGAGTGGGATCTTAGAAAAAGCAATCCTTATGAAATATATGACGAGCTAGAATTTGACGTACCAGTAGGAAAAAATGGTGATTGTTATGATCGCTACTTAATAAGAGTAGAGGAGATGTACCAGTCAGTGAGAATAATTAGGCAATGCATACAGAAGATGCCAGACGGGCCTGTAAGGTCTGATGACCCTAAACTATCTCCGCCTAAAAGAGCCGATATGAAAGATTCCATGGAGGCGATGATTAATCACTTTAAACTCTATACGGAAGGATATAATGTTCCAGCAGGCGAGTTTTACGCTTGCACAGAAGCTCCAAAAGGTGAGTTTGGCGTTTATTTATATTCAGATGGTAGCAATAAGCCGTACAGATGCAGAATTAAAGCTCCTGGCTTTGCGCATTTGCAAGGGCTTGACTTCATGACAAAGGGGCATTTAATGGCAGATGTGGTGTCAGTAATTTCTAGTTTGGATATTGTTTTTGGAGAAATAGATAGATGACAAAAGAGCAAACTAAACAATTTGTATTCAGCGAAGAGAATTTGGCGAAGTCGGAAGAGATTCTTGTTAAATATCCTAATGAACAAAAAAAGAGTGCGGTGCTACCGCTGCTTGACCTTGCCCAAAGACAAAATAATAACTGGCTTTCTGTGCCTGTAATTGAATATGTTGCGGAGCTTATAGAGCAGCCTTATATGCGGGTGTATGAGGTAGCGAGTTTTTATTCAATGTTTAATTTAAAACCTGTTGGTAAATATCATATTCAGCTATGCGGAACAACCCCGTGCTGGCTTGCGGGCTCCGATAAAATAAAAGAATCATTTGAAAAACATACAAAAACCAGCTGTGGTTCAACTTCAAAAGATGATTTATTTACTATTACTGAGGTTGAATGTTTGGGTGCGTGTAGGAATGCTCCACTGGTACAAATCAATGATGATTTCCATGAGGATCTAAATGAAGAAAGGGTTCAGAAAATAGTGGAAGATTTAAGAAATAAGCAATAATTTTATGGAATAGTTTATATTATGATTATAAGAAAAATATTTTTAATTACATTAGCGGTTCTTTTTGCAGCAAGCCAAGCTTTTGCATCTAACGCTCCTGGTGAATATAAAATAGAAAAAAGAAGGTTACATTATAAAGATACAATCAGAAAAGATGAGTGCCCGGGTCATCTTGACTACCCATATTTAATTGGCAAAGATCAGGATATATGCAAAAAAATCAATGAAGAAATTCATGATTTTGTAGAATTGCACGGGTCATGCCTTAAAGAGCCAGAAGGGGATGCTCATTTAAGTTATGCAGTACAGGCTACGGCAAATAAAAACATCATCAGCATAAAGTGGCGCTTAAAAGAAAAAGGCGAGATTAAAAAGATCGATACTTTAAATATAAAAGTTGATGAGTGCAGGGCTCTACATGCCTATGATGTGCTAGCAATTCTTGATAAAGATAAGCTAAACGAGATGATAGAATTATCTGATAAACACCTGTCACAAAGCTGCGGATGGGGGCAGTTTTTAGATAAGGTGGAAAAAGAAGAAATTCAGTTTTATATGAAAAACAAGCATTGGCATATTATATTTAATATAACTGATGAAATACAGCATTTAGTTGATGTGCCAATACCAAATAATTTGTTAAAAAAAGAAAGAGATATCTAGCAAAATATATGTTAAAAGAGCAAGATAAAATATTTACAAACATAGATGGTCTAAAACCAGCTGCGCTAACAGATGCAAAAAAACGAGGAGATTGGGATAGTACTGCCTCACTTGTTAAGCTGGGCAGAGAAAAAATCGTAGAGCAGGTTAAAAACTCTGGGCTTCGTGGTAGGGGAGGGGCTGGCTTTTCGACTGGAATGAAATGGTCATTCATGCCAAAAGATAGCGACAAGCCTTCTTATTTGGTTGTAAATGCAGACGAGTCTGAACCTGGAACTTGTAAGGACCGCGACATTATCCGCTATGAGCCGCAAAAACTAATAGAAGGGTGTTTGCTTGCTAGCGTTGGTATTGGTGCAAATACTTGCTACATCTATATAAGGGGCGAATTTTATAACGAAGCTCTTATCTTGCAAAAGGCAATCGATGAAGCTTATGCGGATGGTTTAATTGGTAAGAATGCTTGCGGCTCTGGTTATGATCTGGATGTTTATTTGCATCGCGGGGCTGGAGCTTATATTTGCGGTGAGGAAACTGCATTGCTTGAGAGTTTAGAAGGCAAGAAGGGGCAACCGCGATTAAAGCCCCCATTCCCGGCAGCATATGGTTTATATGGATGCCCAACGACTATTAATAATGTAGAATCTATTGCTGTAGTGCCAACCATCTTAAGACGCGGTGCTGAGTGGTTTGCATCTTTGGGTAAGGAAAACAATACAGGTACAAAATTATTTTGTATATCTGGCCATGTTAACAATCCATGCAATGTAGAAGAAGAGATGGGAATTCCGCTAAAGGAGTTGATCGAAAAATATGCGGGCGGCGTAAAAGGCGGTTGGGATAACTTAAAAGCTATCATTCCAGGTGGCTCTTCAGTTCCACTGATTCCTAAATCTGTATCCGAAGAAGTAACCATGGATTTTGACTCCTTAAGAGCTGTGAATTCAGGACTTGGAACCGGAGGGGTTATTGTTATGGACCAATCCACAGATATAATATACGCTATCGCAAGGTTAAGTAAGTTTTACATGCACGAATCATGCGGCCAATGTACACCTTGCAGAGAGGGTACGGGGTGGATGTGGCGCGTGATGATGCGCCTTGTGAAAGGCAATGCTAAACCAGAGGAAATAGATGAACTACTTGATGTTTCTAAGCAGGTTGAGGGACATACTATTTGCGCCCTAGGCGATGCGGCTGCCTGGCCGGTTCAAGGATTAATTCGTCATTTCAGAGATGAAATAATAGATCGTATAAAAAGCTTTGCTTAATTTAAAAAATCATTTTATAAATATAAAATATGCACCAAATAAAATATTATAACACAAACAAAACAGAAGATGAGTTTGAAAGTAAGTTAGAAAATGCGGTTTCAAAAATCACAGCTAAAATAAAAGAAGACACTCCGGAGTTCAGAATTTTTTCTATTACCGAAGCAAAAAAGCAGGTAAAAGAGTTTTCTGAAACAGCGCTAGAAATACAAAATAACTTTACTGACCTTTTAGTTATTGCTATGGGCGGGTCAGTGCTAAACCCCGAATCGCTAATAAGGTTAAACACAACACATAGGCAAGAAAAAACCCGTGTGCATTATGTGCATAATACAGATCCTATATATTTAAAAAAAATATTATCCGAAGTAAATTTACAAAAATGTGCGGTACTCACCACAAGTAATTCTGGTCAGACATTAGAGACCAACGCTCTACTTGCTTGCGTTATAAAAGAGTTTCAAAACAACAATATTACCGACCTTGACAAAAGATGCTTCTTTATTACTAAACCAAACGAAGGAATATTGCATGATTTAGCAAAGCAAGTTGGTGGTAAAGTCATACCACACGCTCAGAATATTAGCGGTAGATATTCTGGACTTACTAATGTTAGCACTCTCCCGAGTATGATAGCAGGCGTTGATATAGATGGATATTTAGAAGGTGCTGAAGCGGCAATTAATGAATTCATTAACAATCAGGCGCATAGCGCACCGGCTATAGCTGCTGTAAATATTCTAGCTAGCAAAAAAAGTAATATGATAAACATGGGCTATCTGCAACAATATGCAGCATTCTTAGAATGGTATTCGCAGATTATTTCTGAATCGCTTGGTAAAGAAGGTATGGGAATAACTCCAGTTAGAGGGCTTGGACCAAATGATCAGCACAGTATGCTGCAACTATACTTAGAGGGCCCTGAAGATAAATTTTATAGCTTATTTTACTGCAAGAATATTAGGCAGGATCTACAGACTGCAAGCATCCCAGAGTTTGGAGACATTGCTGGAAAATCCCTAGAAAAAATAAATGAAGCAAGTTTTACGGCAACGTCTATTGCTCTTTCTAAGCAAGGCTTACCGCTTAGAACTATAATTATTGAAGATTTAAGCGCTAAATCTATTGGATATCTAACAGCAAACTCTATGCTTGAAGTTGTTATTATCGGAAAAATGATGGGTATCAACCCTTTTAATCAACCTGGTGTTGAGCTTATAAAAGTTGAATCTAGGAAAATCATGAGCACTATATAATAGTATTTTGCTTCTTGATTACTAGATTAATTAAAATAATTGTTTATAATATATGATATATTTAATTATAAATAAAAATATCGTGAGGTCTATTTAAATGTCTAATCAAGACGGTTCAAAAAAATCGGAACTAAAATCACTATTATGGATTTTACTACTTGCCCTTGCAATTAGAACTTTTATCTTAGAAATATTTTATGTCCCTACTGGTTCTATGAAAGAAAGTATTTTAGAAGGTGACTATATTTTCTCGACTAAATATAGCTATGGTTATAGTATATACTCTATACCATTTAGCCCAAATTTATTCAAGGGTAGGATTTTAGCGTCTGAACCCACTAGGGGCGATGTAGTGATTATGCAAACTCCTCCGCGCATTTCAAATCAGAGATATATTAAAAGGCTAATTGGCCTGCCAGGAGATAAAGTAGAAATTATAAACGATATAATATACATAAATGATAAACAAATAAAAAGAGAAGCTGCTGGAAAAATAACCAGTGAGCAAGGCGAGAAATTCTATAAATTTAAGGAAACTCCGCCAAATGGAAACAGTTACTACGCCTATAAAAGCCACGCGGCATTGGGTAATAAAGAAATGAGTAATTTTGGGCCATATACAGTTCCTGAGAAACATTATTTCTTCTTGGGTGATAATCGTGATTATTCAGGCGATAGCAGATATCAGCTTGGCATGGTTCCACAAAGAAATTTGATAGCTAAAGGAAGGTTTGTTTTATTTTCTAATTCTATTTTATTGTGGGATGGAAACCTGCCGTTATTTAACCAAATTAAGCGCGTAGGTAGCTGGGTTACCTCTTTTAGGTGGTCACGTTCGTTTCAAAGCATGTACGAAGAAGCGTAAAAATTATGAGTGGCAAAAAAAATAAAGTAGCTTTACCAGGTGAAACTATCCAAGATATTGAGCGCTCTTTGAATTACGAATTCAAAAATACTGCTTTACTTCAAGAGGCCTTGTGTCACCCGTCACTTAAGCAACACAACGCTAAGGTAGATGATTATGAACGCCTAGAAATTCTAGGAGATTCAATTGTAGGGTTCTTGGTTACAGAGATGATCTTTAAATCTTTTATAGACTCAGAAGAGGGTAATTTAGCTAAGATAAAAGCCTGGGCGGTCTCTAAAGATAATTTAAGCAATATCGGCTCTGAGCTAAATTTACAAGATCATATAATCATGACTGAAGGAGAAGAAAATTCGGGCGGTCGCACAAATATTAGCAATATTGAAAATGCTCTTGAAGCTTTAATAGCTGCGGTATATTTAGATAGCGATATGAGCGCCACCAGAAAGATCGTTCAAGATTTATGGGGTGGAAGTTTAAATAATATAGATATTAGCAAAACAGATCCAAAATCTACCTTGCAAGAAAAGTTGCAAGCCAGCGGCTTAAGTGCTCCGAAATATGAACTTATAAAGCAAGAAGGGCCTTCTCATGAACCTATTTTTACAATTCAGGTGAGGGTAGGCGAAATCACTGAGCAAGCAACTGCAAAATCAAAAAAGCAAGCGGAAAAAGAAGTGGCGCTTAAAATTTTGAACAAACTAGATGAGCAGGAGCGGTTTTTATAATGTCTAAATTTATTTCAGTTTGTATTGTTGGAAAACCTAATGCTGGTAAGTCTACGCTGCTTAATAACGTAATTGGTGAAAAGATCTCTATCGTCACTCCTAAAGTGCAAACGACAAGGTCTATAATTACTGGTATTGTAACAATAGACGATACGCAAATGGTATTGTTTGACACGCCGGGAATATTTGAACCTAAGAAAAAATTAGAGAAGGCGATGGTGCGCTGCGCGTGGTCTAGCCTTAGTAATGCAGATT
>JAHDBQ010000023.1 GCA_020630305.1 Alphaproteobacteria bacterium
AGATATTTCTTCCCGCCTTGCAATATCTGCGCGATTGAGCGTCTATCGCTTCTATTTACAGCAATTGGCTGCACAGATTTGATACAAAAACCAAGGAAAGGTATTTTGTATAATTCTTTTTTTATTACCCATGAATGTTTCGGAATAATTAGCTGCATGAAGAAATTATCCCAAAAGGATTGATGGTTAGCAACTGCAACATAAGGAGTTTTTGCTTCAGATAATTTTTCTTTTCCTTCGATTTCAAATTTTATTCCGCAAATAGCCCAGAGTAAATAGCAAAAAATATAGGAGCCGATTTCTGCTATTTTATAGCGAAAACCAAACGGTGCTCTGAATATTTTCATTGGCAAACAAAAAAATACAAAAAATAATATAATTAATACAGAAATTACTGTATAAAAGAAAAGTGTTTTTAATCTCAAGTTAGTAAATTGCGTTTTGTGGTCTAAATAACAAGAAAAACATACAATATTTTTATAAATTAGTAAATAATAAACTGAAAATTACATCATTATGAAAAAAATCGCTTTATCCGGTATTCAGTCTTCGGGCAATCTTCATTTGGGAAATTATTTGGGGGCAATTAAAAATTGGCTAAATATGCAAGAAGAGTATGAGTGCTATTTTTTTCTGGCTGATTTGCATTCTCTGACTACTGAAAATAACTCTGACACTTTAAAAGATTCAGTTTTTTATTCAACCGCAATGTATCTAGCTGCTGGCCTTGACCCAAATAAATCAACTTTATTTAGGCAATCAGCAGTGCCTGAACATTCGCAGCTTGCTTGGATCTTGAACTGCATAACTCCTCTTGGCTGGCTAAAGCGTATGACTCAGTTTAAAGATAAGGCGGGCAAAAAACAGGATAACGCTAATACTGGTTTATTTACGTATCCGGTGTTGATGGCTGCTGATATTTTACTTTATGATGCAGATATCGTGCCCGTTGGAGATGATCAAAAACAGCATCTTGAGCTTGCGCGGGACATTGCTGGCGCAGTCAATAGAAGATTTGATTCTGATATTTTGCGCGTGCCAGAGCCATTAATTACCGGCCCTGCGACAAGGGTAATGAGCTTAAAAGACGGTGCTAAGAAAATGAGTAAATCCGACCCAAGCGATGCTTCACGGATTAATTTAAGCGATGATGCAGATATTATTATTTCGAAGCTTAAAAAAGCTAAAACGGATAGCATTGCCGAGATAACTTACGACGCAGAAAATAGGCCGGAAATAAACAATTTAATTAATATTTTTGCAAGCCTGTCTTCAAGAGAATCAGCAGATATTGTTGCAGAATACGGAGACAAAGGCTTTGCTGTATTTAAAAAAGATATCGCAGATCTGATTATATCTTACCTGCAACCAATGAATGATGAGTACAATAAAATTATTAAAGATGCTGCATATGTCGAAGATGCTCTTGCTAAAGGTGCTGAGCGGGCCCGTGCAAAGGCGACTGTTACTTGCGCAAGAGTGATGGACAAATTCGGGCTTTAATTGGGTGAGGCTCATTTTATTTGCCAAGGTCTACTACGGAAGGGTTGCTAGAGATTCGCCAAACAAATTCGCAGATGACACCCGAATTTGTTTAGAGTTCTATGTTTAATTTTATACTGAGAAGGTTGTTTGCATACTCCGTCATCCCGGGCACCGATCCGGGATCTCATTATACTTGACACATTGTAGCGCGCTGAAAGTTATTCCCTCTTTAAAAAACACTTGCTCAAAATAGCTGCGTAAGTCAGCCCTCTTAGCCGCGTCCGCCTTTGCCTTTTGCTGCTTGCTCTTTTCTTGAGGCTTCGGCGCTTCTGAAGCTATTAGAAGATGACGATGAGCTAGCAGCTGAAATTCCGCTGGAACTCAGTGTGCTACCAATATTTTTTGCTTCCTCTTTCAGAGCTTTTGCAGCAGCAACTGTTTTATCTGTTGCCTCCAAAAGAGCTATTCTTTCATTTGGTGAACCCTTAAAGTCCTTAGCTTCATCTACCCAACCTTTAAAAACTTCTTCTCCGATTAATTTGTCGATAGCCGGCATGCTAGTTAGCACTTTATTTGGCTTTGTGTCTATATCGTTTCTCTGTAGAGATTCGCTGCCGCCAACTGATCTACTAATTATCATTTGATCTTTTGCAATATGCTGCCCTAGCTCTTCAACAACTTTATCAATTTTTTCTTTGAAAAAATTTTTCTTCTCAGCAAATTCTTCGCCTATCCTTTGCAAATCTGCATAATCATGAGCATATTTCTTAAGTAGCATCATTGCAGATGCTTTGCTCATTATTCCCAGCGTGCTTACTTTTTTTAGTTCGTCGTTTCTTTCCTTTGGTTTAGTAGCTAATTTTTCATTAACCTTATCAGCTGCTTGTGAGGAGCTGTGGATTAATTCTAAATGTTCATCGCATAATTCAATTGCTGCATCTAGAAGTATATCACTGCTGACAGGGAATATATTAATATTAGCCCCTTTTTCAATTAGTATCTTAGCTATTTCTGTGTGGCCTTTTCTTAAAGCGCAATGAAGTGCTGATCTTGAGAAATCCCCACCTTTTGCATCAATATTTAAACCTTCCTTGTTAAAAAAATCTAATACTGACTTAGCCTCGCCTGCATCAATTAGCTTTTCTAGCGTTTTATATTGTTCGTCATTCATTTCCATCTTTAGTTCTTTATCTTTCGACATAATATTCTCTTTGTTTAAATTAACTTCATAGATTTATTTTAACACACATATAACTAAGTAAATAGATTAAGTATTATTAATTATAGGTAAAGTCTTGCAAAAAAAATTTTGTTGCAAATACATCGCAAGCGAGCCCTATATTACCAGCTTTAAGTTTTTTCGCTAAGCCTGGTCTCAAACAGAAGACTTTTTATCACTTAATATCAAATGTTTTATTTATATCTGGATGTTTGTTTGCATTGCTTTGGTGAATGTCGTAGAATTTTAGCTTGAAACGAAGCGGTTAAATAAATTATATTTTCCTGCTGATGTTTTTAGCGATAAATAAATTGGGAAGCAATAAAAATGATGGATGATTGGCATCTTGCGATTGCAAATATTGGCAAAATCAAGAAAAAAATAGAAAAAGATCTAGACCCTGATGCGGGCAAAATACCGTCCAAAAAAGTGGCAGAAAAAAAATCTCCGAAATCTAGTGATAAAATTAAAAAGTTAGATCTTGAAGAGGAACAAGCATAAGATAACCTAAAGGTAGATAAGGCAGATGCGCAAGCGGCCGAAGAATCGAATAAACAGGTGACAGAAAAAGATGAGAGTAAAGATGTTAACGCAGAAGATCAAGAGATTGCAGATGAGGAAGCCGTAGATAACTTACCTGATGAAGATAATGTTTCTGCAGATGCGTCAAGTGATGAAGGTGAGACGAACGATGAGAGTGAAGAAAGGTCTGATGATGAGGTTCCGTTTGAAGATAGTATTCAGGATGAAGAAGTAGATCAGGAGTTAGAGGGTTCAAAGCAGAGTATAGGCGCTGATGAAAAGAAGGTGAAGTCATCAAAGAAAACTATAGAAAAAGAGAAGTCAGCAGCTGATCCGCTTGAAGACAGCGAAAAAAATAGTGTGAAAGAAAAAAAAGAAAGCTCTAAAAAAAGTACTAAAAAGAAAGTCGTTGCTAAAACTAAATTAACCAAAGAGGAAATAGAGCGCTCAGAGAAAATAAAGGAGAAGCTTGCAAAAGCCGTTAAGGATAAATAGAAATAAGAGTAAGAAAATATGTGGCATTTCTGCACTTTGTAATTCGGAAAATAATGCTACATATCAATAGTTAATGGTTTTTTACTCTTGGCTATGCATATAATCATAATATAATTAATATTAAAAATGTAGGGGTTTTAATGAAAATAGGTATTTTATCTCGTAGTAAAAAATTATATTCCACAAGCCGTCTTGTAGAGGCAGCTGAGAAGAGAGGGCACAGCGTTAAAGTTGTGGATCCTCTTAAATGCTACATGAATATAACCGACAACCATCCTGATGTTCATTACAAAACAAGGACTATTCAAGAAAAACTAGAATTCGATGCAGTGATACCAAGAATTGGCGCGTCTATAACTACTTACGGCGCAGCTGTACTTCGCCAGTTTGAAGTTGACGGCGTTTATGTGCCGAATGGTTCGGTAGCTATCACCAGATCGCGCGATAAGCTAAGAGCGCATCAACTACTTGCTAGAAAAAACGTGGGCATACCTATTACAAGCTATGCGCACTCAGCAAATGCGACAAAGAATTTAATTGAGTCTGTAGGCGGCGCGCCGCTAATTGTTAAAGTAACAGAAAGTACGCAAGGGAAAGGTGTACTACTTGCGGAAACTACTAAAGCAGCTGAGAGTCTTATCAATGCATTCCTTGATATGCATGCAGACTTCTTGGTACAAGAATTTATTGCAGAATCTGCCGGCACTGACCTGCGCTGCTTTGTAATTGGAGACAGGGTTGTTGCGGCTATGAAAAGGCAAGGTCCGGAAGGAGAGTTTAGGTCTAATTTGCATGTTGGCGGGACGGCTCAGGTTGCTAAGATTACACCAGAAGAGCGCTCTGTTGCGGTTTCTGCAGCTAAGGTTCTTGGGCTTAAGATTGCCGGCGTAGATTTAGTGCGCTCTAATAGAGGGCCGCTAGTGCTTGAGGTTAATTCTTCTCCTGGTCTAGAGGGGATCGAGACTTCAACAGGGATTGATGTCTCTGGAGAAATTATTAAATTTATGGAAAAAGATATTCTAAAAAATTCAAAAAATACTATTTTTATGAAAGGCTAATTTTATGCAAAATGTTTTTACATTAAACGGTGTTAAGGTTCATAAAGGCGAGCGCAAAGCGATCGATATAAAAGTAGCTACGCTATTTGATAGCACAGATATGCACATACCAGTTAAGGTTATTCGCGGTGTTGAGGATGGGCCAACAATCTTTGTCTCCGCTGCAATTCACGGCGATGAAATAAATGGTTCGGAAGTCGTAAGAAGATTAATTTCTCGAAAAAAAATACTTTCTCACTTAAAAGGAACTCTAATTGCCGTACCAATAGTAAATGTTTTTGGCTTCAATAGAAATGTAAGATATCTACCTGACAGAAGAGACTTAAATAGGGTGTTCCCTGGTACTAAAGACGGTTCCTTAGCTTCACAGATTGCATATAAATTCATGAAAGAGATTGTAGAAAAATGCGATTATGGAATCGATTTACACACGGGCAGCGCGCATAGATATAACATGCCTCAGGTGAGGGCTAATCTAACGGGTAACAAGATTTTGGAGCTTGCCAAATCATTTAAAACTCCAGTAATTGTAAATTCTAAATTAAGAGAAGGTTCTCTGCGAGAAGCTGCAAACAGCAAAGGAATAAAGGTTCTTTTGTTCGAAGGAGGAGAAGCTCTTCGCTACAGCGAAAACATAATTCGAAGCGCAGAAAAAGGTGTATTTTCGTTCATGACAGAGATTGGCATGCTTCCTGAAAAAGTGGTTGCTGCTAAATTGCCAGAAGATAGAGACATTTTTATTGCAAGCTCAAGCCACTGGGTCAGAGCGACTGCAAGCGGTAGCATGAATACCAAGAAGAATGTCGGTAATAAAGTCAAGGCAGGAGAGACACTTGGCGTGATATCTGACCCATTCGGCACAGAAAAACACTTCATAAAAGCAAAAAAAGATGGTATTATCGTGGGTATGACCCTGATACCTCTTGTGAATAATGGCGACGCTTTATTCCATATTGCGGTTGAAGGTCGTAGCTACGAATAAATAATTAAAGGCAATTTTAATGGCAGTGAAAAAGAATTCTTTGATAGGATGGCGCGAATGGGCAGAGTTACCCGGCCTTGAAATCCCTTTGATTAAAGTAAAAATCGATACAGGGGCCAAAACTTCTGCTCTTCATGCATATGATATTGAAATCAAAAAAGAGGGTGGAAAAGAGTTTGCAGAATTCATCGTGCACCCTCTGCAAGGCAATGATGTAATCAGCAGAAAAACGCGGGCAGAAATCATTGATGTCCGTAACGTTACAAGCTCTAATGGTTATAAACAAGAAAGAGTGGTTATTAGAACCCCAATCAAGATTGGTGAGTATATGTGGGAGATTGACGTTACGCTTACAAATCGTGATATCATGCGCCACAGAATGCTTCTTGGGCGCCAGGCCATGAAAAACTTCCTAGTTAACCCGTCTAAATCATATTGCCAGGGCGTGGTTACTGAAAAGCAAGTAAATATAGTTTACGAGCCAATTATAATTGCTTAAATTTAGAGTTAATTATTAAAGTTAAATTCACGACTTTAGAAGGAATTCGAATATTCTTCTTTTTTTTACGCCCCCTTGTAAATAAATTATAATTCGACGTTAGCCCTGGGTTCAAAACTACTAAGATAGTTAAATTCATTATATTAAAGCATTCTGACATAAAAAATTTGTATTTATTAAATATCCACTTGACTAGATTTTTATGCTGGTATATCCTACCTATAATTGATTACTGACACCTTCTGTAATCAGAGATATAGAGGTATTGTGGTAAATACTAACTAAGTATTTTTTACAAAGTTAGATTGATTTAAGGTAAATATGAATATCAAAGCATCTCCATTTAAGATAGAACAATTATATAAAAATCATTTGAGCAAGATAAATAATATAGATTTTACGCCAAGACAGATTGATGTACTATCTTGTTTGATTCATAAAAGAAATTACGGTAGAATTGCTGAGATCCTGCAGATTAATTCTACCAGAACTGTTCATACTCACATAAGGGGTAAACTGCAGAATATATCTGTAGAAGATGTTATAGATTTTATCGATAGTTCTGGCGTGAGAAAACAGCTTGCCGAATGTTATTTTCATATCCTTGCTGCGCATTATTTTAGTAAGAAGTTAAAAGCGATTAAGTTACTAAATAGAAGCAAAATTAATATAAGTTTTACACAAGAGCTAGTAAGCTCAATTGATTCTGCGTTACTTGCAAAACTTACGCGTGATATGGAAGAAGTAAATATAATTCACAGCGCTGATAATATTGACTACATTATAGGGCTGCAAGGTGATAAGGAAGCAGATTTTACATTTAAAATTAATTCAAATGCACCGCCAAAGACACATGATGATTTCACTAATGGATATTACGAGCCATTATTAAAAGCACTTCATAAAATAATTAATAAAGACGAGGTGCTTGATATATCCAAGAACTTCGCTGAAGAAATTGAGTCGTTAGAAAAATCCTGGCAAGGGGTTGCAACTAAAAGCCCAACTAATACAATTATAGATCCTTTTGCAAATAAGAAGAAAGTTACTCGGTTTAAAATATCAATTTTTTGTATCTTGATGGTTATTACTTTAATTACAGCTAGTTATTTTATGGTTAGGGAATACACTAGGCCTGACACTGAGAAAATTAAGGAGCAATTAGCACAATATGTGACTAAAATTTCTGCAAATAATGTAATTAAAGTGCAGAAAAATATTAATTATGATTGCTTTAAAAAGGTGCAATCATTAGCAGATAAGTTCGACGATTATCGATTAAGGGAATATTATACAGGACCAGAAGTTACTTCCGAACAGCTCATGGATTGCTTATATGTACTGCATGCGATATCATGTTACTATCAGTATAATCACGATGGCGTAGCAGCAAGAAGAGTTCTTGGTAATGTAAAAGAAATAGTAGAGAAATATATTATTCTTCGCACGTCAGGTAATATTGATTTTAAAGATCTTTCATATGATGAAATATATGCTGAACTATCAGTAGTTAAAGGTTTAGCAGAGCTATACACAAGAGTTATATATGCATATGGCAGAACTTATGTATATCAAGGCAATGTAGAAGATGGTAGGGAGTGTTTTAGGTTAGCTGAGTATCTTGGTAAGAAAATGGTTTTATATGAAGGTTATGCAGGAGATTTTAATGGTACAAGAGTTATAAACAAAAAGCTAATTAGTGATTATTTAGATAGTAAAAATTATGATATTCTAAAAGAATTCTTGAAAAAAGAGATTGAGAAAACTAATGCAGTGTTTAATGATAATACTCAATATTTGCTTGATTATTCTCATAAAAAAAGTAGAGCAGAGCATAATGTAATGATTCCAGCAAGTAATGATCAGAATTTAGGTTCAGCTAATTTGCGCCTAATAACATATTATTTCGTTCTTCTCAAAATTGAACATAATAGGCCTCGTATGCTTAAATATGCTGGTAATATAGAACGTGTGATAACAAAGCCAGATGGTTTATATGCTTTTTTAAATAATGGAGAAATGAGTGATCGCATGAAAAGTAAAATCATTAACAGTATTTGTGATGTGATGATTTTGTTGCATAAGAGAAAAATAAATAATCCATCAATTGTAAACGTTATGTCTCGCATTACAGGTAGAGCTTACGATGATAATCTGGATTTAGTGATTAACCTTCTTTCTATTAGTAAAAGTAGGAGTAAATATAATGATTTTACAAAGGCAGATGCTTATGATTGCCTTGCAGCTGTTTACAAATTGAAGGTTAAGGAGCAAGATGTAAGTAAAGAAGATATGATAAGATATAAAAACAATATTACTAGATATTTGAAAAACAGAGATACTATAAACAAGGAACTGCACAGGGTAGGGTGGAGACTTAAGCGAATTTAGTTTAATGCCCCTTTGAGGATAACAATGTTAGAAGAACTCTTGATAAGGCAATTTCCGAAGGAGCGAAATTAGTACAAGATGTGGCAAAAAAAAGCTTGGGGGCGAATTACAGTATACGTAAATGCCCCCAATGGCTATTTAATAGAAGTATGTTGAGACTGTTCATTTAAGTGTGTAAAGATAAATTCAACCTATCTGGAAAATG
>JAHDBQ010000024.1 GCA_020630305.1 Alphaproteobacteria bacterium
AATTTGATAATGCAGATCTTTCTAAAACCAAACTACAAAATTTAGATTTTGGTAGATCATTCATCAGTGGCATTAAAATAGAAAATGCTAGCTTAGTTGAAGTAAAAGGCCTGCAGCATGTGCTGAAGAAGTAAAAATAATAGGTTTTATCAACTATTCTGATATTTAAAGCTTATTTGGAGGTTGCCTGAAGAAACATGTGCATCCTAAAGCATAATGTTTTTAGTAGAGTTAGTAGTAGAGGTGTAATATAGCAAACATACCATCAACTTTTAGGTAATGAATATGCTTGCTGAATAAAATTTTAAGCTTTTAAGTCTCTTAAGAATTTGTGTTTTTCTCAACGTAAGAAATTGCATCTGCAACTGTTGCAATTTTTGTCGCTTCTTCGTCAGGGATGTCGCAGCCAACTGCAGCTTCAATTGCCATCATTAGCTCTACTAAGTCTAAACTATCAGCACCAAGATCATCTACAAATTTAGACTCAGGTGAGATGTTGCTCTCTTCTATTCTTAAAGTTTCAGCAACAGTTTTGATAATTTTTTGTTCTAGATTATCGCTCATATTATAAATCCTCTTTTTAAAAATACTTAAATTATAGAGTCTCTAAATAATAACATATATTAACTATATACACTACCTTTATCATACTCTTTTGTAGCTATGTTAGTTATATAAAGATTGATATGCGTCATATTTGCACAAATACTAATTTTTAACTTTCTAAACTAAGCTATATTATTAATCTGAATTATTTGTTTGTTATTTGCAATCTTGCTTCAAACCCTGATCAGGATTTTAGATAGTTTGCCACATACAAAATTCAGGCTAATTATAAATTTACATCCTTTTACCATATATTTTTTACCTTGGCCAGCAAAAAATACAAAATTATACCATTAGCATTCCACCATTAACATGAATAGTTTGTCCTGTAATGTACGAAGCAGCTTGGCTTGCAAGGTAACAAGCGGCTCCTGCAATATCTTCTGGCTTACCAAATATTTTCGTTGGAATTTTTTGCATGATAGCTTCTTTTTGCGCATCAGATAATTTATCCGTCATGTTTGATGTAATAAATCCAGGAGCGATGCTGTTAACTGTAATGCCTCTGCTAGCGCACTCAAGCGCAAGTGATTTGCTCATACCGATCAGTCCCGCTTTGGATGCGCAGTAATTTGCTTGCCCTGCATTGCCTGACGTACCAACAACAGAAGAAATATTGATTATTCTTCCATACCTTGCGCGCATCATTTTCTTAATAGCTTCTTTATTGAGTATGAAATTAGCTTTTAAATTGACATCGATTACATCTTCGAAGTCTTGTTCGTTCATTTTAATTGCCAGCGTGTCTTTTGTGATGCCAGCATTGCAAACTAGGATGTCAAGCTTCTCAATATCTTCAAGCAAAGCTGCGCGCTGATCTTTGCTTGAGAGGTCGCATTGCTTGATGGTGTAATTATCGCCAAGCTCTGTTCCTAGCTTTTCAAGCTTTTCTATGTTACTTCCACTAATAAAAACATGGGCGCCAAGTTCGTGCATTTTCTTAGTAATGGCTACGCCAATACCACCAGACGCGCCAGTAATTAGCGCGTTATTTCCTGTTAGGTCTATCATTTGATTTATGCTTCTTCTTTTTCGTCAGCCGCAAAAAGATCACTACTATTAAGCAGTAAGTCTTTAATTTTTTCTTCTAGAATATTTGCAGCTTCAGGATTGTCCCTTAAATATTGCTTAGCATTTTCTCTGCCTTGACCAATTCTCACGCCATTATAAGAGAACCATGAGCCTGATTTCTCGACCATTTCATGCTTAACGCCAAGGTCAATCAGTTCGCCAAGCTTTGAAATACCTTCGCCGTACATGATGTCAAAGTCAACAACTCTAAATGGAGGAGAAACTTTATTTTTCACCACTTTAACTCTTGTTTGGTTTCCGATAACTTCGTCCTTGTCTTTAATAGCGCCAACTCTTCTAATATCTAATCTCACAGAAGCGTAGAATTTTAGAGCATTACCACCAGTAGTAGTTTCTGGATTACCGAACATCACGCCAATTTTCATTCTGATTTGGTTAATGAAAATAATTGTGCAGTTGGTTCTTGAAGTTGAAGCAGTAAGCTTTCTAAGTGCTTGGCTCATAAGGCGCGCCTGCAGTCCCATGTGTGAGTCTCCCATTTCACCGTCAATCTCTGCTTTTGGAACAAGCGCTGCTACACTATCTATTATTAGTAGATCAACAGCGCCGGATCGAACTAGAGTATCAGTGATTTCTAGCGCCTGCTCACCAGTATCCGGCTGAGATATGATCAGATCATCAATATTTACGCCAAGCTTCTTTGCATAAACAGGGTCAAGTGCGTGCTCAGCATCAATGAATGCACAGGTTCCGCCTTGCTTTTGGGCCTCAGCTATCGCGTGCAAAGTAAGAGTTGTTTTACCTGAGCTCTCTGGCCCAAAGATTTCGATGATCCTACCTTTTGGTAAGCCGCCAATGCCAAGCGCAACGTCAAGCCCCACTGAGCCTGTAGGTATGGCTTCGATATTTGCTTCTTGGCGCTGACCAAGTTTCATTACAGAGCCCTTACCGTAGCTTTTTTCAATTTGGCTTAGCGCTGCCGCTAATGCTTTTTCTTTTTCCATAAGTTTCCTTGTGTGAAATTGATTATAAATAAAATACTACTAACACTATACATTGCATTTTTTATAAAATCTAGTTAAAAACTTGATTAATGTACGAAGGATGTTTTAATTAGATAATTTTTGTATCAAATTGGTTAAATTTTATTGCTTATTCGCCTCTAAGCTCCAGCCAATTTTCTATTATTTGTTTAAGGATAGAATCATCCACTTCTATTTCGTGATCTTCGAATTGACTAAGCGAATATACCATCTCTTTTAGATATGGCAGGTTATATTCAGGAATTTCTTCTTCTGAATAGGCGTCTTCTAGCGCTTCGGCAATTTCTTCTATATCGTTCCAATGCATTGTTCCTCTCTATATTTAAAACGCACAAAAAATAATATTTGTTTAAAAAAACCCTTCTAGGACAGAGGATAAATTAAACTAAAAAATATTGCTAGTGAATTTTTTATTTTTCATCAAAAAAATTAAAAGCATAAAATATAATGATAATTATTTATTTTGCTACTACCAAGAAAAAAAATAATAGTGTATGATTTAATTCATTATAAAAATTAGAACGTGGAGTTATTATGCAACTACAAATTACTATGATAAAGGATATTTTAGATAAATCTCTTCAAGAGGATTTGGGAATCAAGGGAGATGTTACGTCTGATGCGGTTATAAAAGAAGATGCGCAAATAGCGTTTAAGATCGCAGCTAGGGAGAAGATAACAGTTTGCGGTACTATGATTGCTAAATATTATTTAGACGAATATTCTGACATTGAATATAAGATTCATATCAAAGATGCGCAGCAAGCTTCTGCAGGAGATACAATTATTTCTGGTAGTGGCAATGCGCGGCAAATTATGGTTTTAGAGCGCGTTATATTAAATTATTTGCAGCATCTTTCTGGCATTGCAACTATTACTGCTAAATATGTAGAGAAGGCGAGGGGGAGCCGCGCAAAAATTGCTGATACTAGAAAAACTACGCCGATGATGCGGGCTATGCAGAAATATGCAGTTACTTGCGGCGGCGGAGTTAATCACAGATTATGCCTTGATAGTGGCATAATGATCAAAGATAATCATATTGCAATTTGCGGTGATATTAAAACTGCGATTAAGCTTGCTAAAGAGCATAATTCACATTATACAAAAATAGAAGTGGAGTGCGATAATTTAAATCAGGTAGAAGAGGCGCTGAGTGCAGGCGCAGATATTATAATGCTAGATAATATGAGTAATCAGGAAATGATCGAAGCAGCTTTGCTGATTGATGGGCGCGCTGTGATAGAGGCTTCTGGTAATGTTTCGCTGGATAATATTGCAGAAATTGCCAAGACAGGTGTCGATGTTATTTCAGTAGGAAAAATAACGCATTCAGCGCGGGCAGTAGATATAGGACTTGATATATAAAATGGAAAAGCAGCAAGCGAAGATAAGAATAGAAGAGCTTACAAAACAAATTAAGCAATATAATATAGAATATTATTTAGAAGATGCTCCAACAATTAGCGATGCAGATTATGATATTATTTTCAAGGAGCTAAAGAGCTTGGAGGAAAGTTTCCCTGAATATTTAAAAAAGGATAGCCCAACTCAGACAGTTGGCACAAGCATTCAGGATAAATTTTCTAAATACAAGCATAAAGTACCGATGCTTTCGCTTGGAAATGGGTTTTCCGAAGAAGATATTGATGAGTTCATCCAAAAGGCAAAGCGCTTTCTGTCGATTGATTATTTCCCGGAGCTTTTTTGCGAGCCGAAAATAGATGGCGCTTCATTCTCGGTTACTTACGAAAATGGCAAATTAATAACAGGGGCCACAAGAGGTGATGGATATATCGGAGAAGATATTACAAAAAATATCAGCACCTTAAAAGGCTTGCCACATGAAATTAAAGGCGCACCTGGGCTTCTTGAAGTTAGAGGTGAGATTTATATTGATAAAGCTGATTTTGAAAAGCTGAATCAGCAGCAAGAAAAACAAGGTAAGCCTTTATTTGCAAATCCAAGGAATTGCGCAGCTGGCTCGCTTCGTCAGCTAAATTACAGCATAACCAAGTCTCGTCCTTTGAAGTATTTTGTATATGCAATAGGCCATAGCAGCGAGGACTTTGCAAGCGCGCAAGAAGAGATGCTAGATAAGTTAAAGCAGATGGGGTTTTGCACTAATCCGCGCCTAAAGCTTGCTGCATCTATAAAAGAAGTAATGAGTTTTTATGATGATTTAGTAAAAGAAAGAGACGATCTTGCTTATGAAATTGACGGGGTTGTATATAAAATAAATGATTTTGCCTTGCAAGAGCGCCTTGGTTTTGTAGCAAGAAGCCCAAGATTTGCCATCGCGCACAAACTGCCGGCCATCATTACTAAAACAAAATTAAAGGACATCACGGTTCAGGTTGGCAGAACTGGCATCATGACACCGGTCGCAGAGCTCGAGCCTGTAAATGTTGGTGGAGTTACTGTTTCTCGCGCTACGCTTCATAATTTTCAAGAAATTGAAAGGATTGATATTAAAATTGGCGACATTGTTATGCTGCACAGGGCCGGAGATGTGATACCTAAAATCACTGAGGTTTCCATGGCTGAGAGAGATGCAAAATCAGTGCAGGATTTTACTATTCCAACTAACTGCCCATCATGCGATTCCAAGCTGCATTTTGACCCTGTGGATGTGCTTGTTCGCTGTGATAATGGCCTTGGCTGCCCGGCGCAGCTTGAGCAATCAATCAGGCATTTTGTGTCTAAGAATGCGCTAAATATTGACGGTCTTGGATCTAAGCAGGTTAAGTTCTTTTTGGAAAAGAAAATGATTAGCAACCCCAGCGATATTTTTAAATTGCAAGCTAAGAATGAATCTTCACTGAATAAGCTAGAGAATATGCCTGGGTGGGGCGCTCGTTCGGCTGGTAATTTATTCGAAAATATCGAGAAAGCTAAAAATGTTTCTCTACCTTGCTTTATTTATGCGCTGGCGATTCGCCATGTTGGTGAGTCTAACGCTAAGATTCTAGCCAGGGAATTTACCAGCGCTGGGAATTTCGTGGAGTCTATGATTAGCCTTGCAAACAAAGATCAGGAGATTTTTGACCGCTTAGAGAATTTAGATGGTATAGGTTCTAAGATGCTGATTGATATCCAGGATTTTTTCTCATGCGAGCAGAATGTTTCTACGCTGCGTAATTTGCTCGATATCTTGAATATTGAAGATTTTGCCCCTGAGCTGACGCAGAATGAATTCTCAGGCAAAAGCATAGTTTTTACAGGAACAATGCAGAATTTATCTCGCAGCGAAGCAAAAGAAAGAGCAGAGAAGATGGGCGCTAAAGTAGTGAACTCGGTTTCTGCTAATACTGATTTTTTGATTTACGGAGAAAAGGCTGGAAGCAAACTAAAGAAAGCAAAAGAGCTTGGCGTTAATATGCTAACAGAACAAGAATGGATGGATAGAATAAATGATAAATAAAAGATTAGAGCATTTGCGTAAATGCTACGAAAAGCATGAAATTGACGGATATATAATCGGCAGCTCTGATGAATATTTGAACGAATACGTGCCAGAACATGCAAAGCGCCTTGAATATATTACCGGCTTTAATGGCTCGAATGGCCTCGCTGTTATCTTGTCTGAAGTAGTGTTGTTTTTCACTGATGGGCGCTACCTTACTCAGTGCTCCGAGCAGCTAGATAGTAATATTTTCAAAGTGCATAATATAGCAGATATTGGCAGCTTTGACTGGGAAGAGTATATCAGCGCTCCGAGCTTGTTTGGCTATGATCCAAAGCTATTTAGTAGCCAATTGCTTAAAGCTTTTAAGGGGCTGAACTTAAAGGCAATTCAGGAAAATTTAATAGATGCAGTGTGGGAAGGTCAGCCAGATAGGCCAAATTCTGCTATTTATAAATATTCAGAAAAATATGCAGGCCTGGCAGCTGCTTCAAAATTAGAGAGTTTGAGAGAAAACTTAAAGAAAGAAGATGTGCCCAGTGTGCTTATTACTGATCCGGCATCTGTTTGCTGGCTGCTTAACATCAGGGCGGCAGATGTTGAGTTTTCTCCGCTTTTGCTGGCGCATGCTTTTGTGGATCAAAACACTACTTATCTTTTTGCAGATAGAGCTAGGTTTGAATTCGAGCCAGAAGATCTTAACCTTAAAATTCTGCCCGAAGATACTCTAGAAGAGTTCCTGATGGATTATACCGGCAAGATTATGTATGATTCTAAAGGGTGCAATTCTTTTATTGATAGTATTTTAAAAAGCAGGGGAGAGAATGCTGCCAAAGATGCCGCGAATCCTTTAATGTTAGATAAGGCAATCAAGAACGAAACGGAAATATCTTGGGCAAAAAAAGGGCACGTTCAAGATGCGGTGGCAGTTTGTGAAATGCTGAGTTTCATTGCTGCAAATGATGTCTCTAATTATAGCGAGTATGATATATCCAGGAAACTTACGAAGCTTCGCTCTGGTAGAAATAATTATGTGTATGATAGTTTTCCGGCGATTTGCGGGTTTGCTGAGAATGGCGCGGTTATACATTACAAACCTGAGCAGGAGAGCGCCTTGAAGCTTAACAAGGATGGATTGCTGCTAATTGATTCCGGCGGGCAATATCTTGGGGCAACGACAGACATCACCAGGGTGATAGCGATTGGCGATATAAAACCAGAATATAAGAAATTTTACACCCTCGTTCTTAAAGGCCATATTGCACTTAGTAATGCGCGCTTTCCTAAAGGGCGAACAAGCGGTGCGAATTTAGACTTGCTTGCCCGGCAGTATTTATGGCAAGAAGGAGTCGATTATGCCCATGGTACAGGCCACGGGGTAGGTAGTTTTTTAAGCGTTCATGAAGGGCCGCAAAATATTTCCTTGCGCGGGGCGGGAGTTGCTTTGCAAGCAGGAATGATCCTTTCTAACGAGCCTGGCTATTACGAGCCTGGGCATTTCGGAATCAGAATCGAGAATTTGATGCATGTGAAAGAATCAGATCATGATGGATTCCTTGAGTTTGAGAATTTAACCCTTGTGCCATATGCAAAAGATCTAATCGATTTTTCCATGCTAAGCATAGAAGAAACTCAGTATTTAAAAGAATATTATAGCGAGATAAAGCAGCAAATAGTTCCGCTGCTGTCAGCAGACGCAAAAGCATGGGTGCTTGAGAATATTGATATTAAAATGTAGAAAAACCATCAAAGGAAATTATATATTCTTTTGATGGTATCTTTATTATTTTTGCCGATATGTATCTTATTCTGGCTGCGGTCCGTATTTGTTTTCGCCTTTTGTGCCTGGCCAAAACATAACTATAAGGGACACTGCAATACTCAGTTTTTGAAAGATTGTATCAATTGCCTCTAAAGTTTCATTATTTATTTCTAAGTTAGTAAATTTTAATGCAGGTATAGATAAATTGAGAGGAAAAGTTAATAAATACCACCATCCGCTCAAGTTAATATCATGAAGTCTTCTAATATTGATAGGGATAATTAAAACACATGCAAAAATACATAGCAAAATTATTGTATAATTAGATCCTGAGGATAGTAATTCAATAGAATTATCCTCATTAAAAATTACTATATTATATGATGCTAGTACAACACCTATTGCTGTTAAGCATAAAAAATATAATACATTGAATATAATGTAATTTGTACGATCTGTTCTGCCTTTGAAGGACATTGATTCTCTAAGATGGTTCATAATTCTCTTCTATTTATTTGTAAATGACTGGTAAATTTAAACTATTTCTTAGTATAGTGCAAGGAGTTTTTTTTAATCTCTATATCAATCAATGTCAGTTAGATCATGAATATCGCCAATATAGTCTACACGATCTATAGCATAAAATATCAAACTATCACTTATTGTAAATGAATGATAGGCTATAGTCTTATATCCATATGCGGCGTTGTTAAATAAATATAGGCATCAAGTTCAAAGCAACATATAATATCCTTGTAAACAACAAGTTAGTATAAAAATATTATGGTTATTTGCAA
>JAHDBQ010000025.1:0-1793 GCA_020630305.1 Alphaproteobacteria bacterium
TTGAATTTTTCTAGACTTTTAATTAGAAATATAGTTATAATAATAGCAAATTAAATAACTAAAATTATAAATTTTATGTCGACAGTAAAGCAGAACGATAATCATCATGGCCAGGATCACCCATATCATTTGGTTGATTTAAGCCCTTGGCCTATTGTAACTTCTTTTTCTTTGCTTGCGCTTACTATTGGCCTTGTTATGCTAATGCATGAACATAATATAGGGCTGCCTCTTACTGTTTGCGGTGCAACTATTCTTACTTATGCTTCATATAGCTGGTGGGAAGATGTCGTTGCTGAAGGGCGTGAGGGCGGGCATCATACCAGCGCAGTTAGGTCAGGTCTTAGAATCGGTATGGCATTATTTATATTGTCGGAATTGATGTTTTTTTTCGCATTTTTCTTTTCGTATTTTTCTGCAAGTATTTTTCCTGCAGGAGTGCTTGATGATATTTGGGTGATTGGAAGCAAAAGCTGGCCACCAGAGGGGATTAAAACTTTTGACCCTTGGGATGTTCCGCTAATTAATACATTAATATTACTACTATCTGGAACTACAGTAACCTGGGCTCATCATGCTGTTGAAAACGATGATCAAGAAAGTACTGTCACAGCCCTTGGGATTACTGTTTGCCTAGGCGTTTTGTTTAGCATGTTCCAGGCTTATGAATATTATCATGCGGCTTTTAAACTGTCAGATGGGGTATATGCTGCTAACTTTTATTTAGCAACGGGTTTCCATGGACTACATGTTATGGTTGGTACAATATTTCTTGCTGTATGTTATTTCAGAGCTAAAAGAGGGCATTTTGCCAAAGGGCAGGGTCATCTTGGCTTTGAGTTTGCTGCTTGGTACTGGCATTTTGTTGATGTTGTATGGCTATTCTTGTTTATTTTTGTATATGTTCTCGGTAGATAAAATTTAGATGCTACTAGATATATACATTATAGCAGACATCATTGGTATAATTGGTGTAGCGCTTGTGGTAGCTGTTTACTTTTTATTGCAAAAAGGCGCTATCACATCTGAGTCTAATTCTTATTTATACTCTAATTTGCTTGGTTCTTTGATGCTCTTATTTTCTTTATACTACCACTGGAATTTAGCGTCAGTCATAATAGAAATATTGTGGCTGATGATATCTGTATATGGTATATTAAAGTCAAATAAAACACAGGAGTAAATTACCTAAACTTTTAAGATAAATTATCAATAAGCGAACATCCATTCAGGGGTTTATAAAAGGCTTTAGAGTTTGTATTACGCAAAATCTTCTTCAGAACTTATTTCGCTTTCAGAAAGTCCAAGGTAATCAACGTTTTTTTCCTCTATTATAGAGTTAGAATTATTTATACCTAATAATTTTAAAGCATGATCTGTGAATAATCTGTCTTGCGTTTGATGGCAGAAAATTGTATTGTAATTTTTACCGCGAGCCAACCTATCATTATCACTGCTATCATCAATAAGAATTACTTCCTTATTACAAATTCCTTCATGTTCATAATATTCTTGTAATAGTGCCAAATGTTCATTTTTTCCTGTTTTAAGGCGCTCTGAAGGCATTCCGCAGACAATTTCTATTTGATTAAAAATCTCAGAGTCTAAAGCTAGTTTTTTTAAAGCGCAATAAACAAGAGCTGGGTAGCATGCAAAAGTTGTGATTGCAACTTTTGTTCCTGAGTTCACCAACTCTGTAATAGAATTTTTTAAGTGCTCAGGATTACGGAATAAATCTTCGGGTACTATCTCGTTCACCCAATCTTCAATTATTTTATTTACGCCTTTGAATT
>JAHDBQ010000025.1:1814-4294 GCA_020630305.1 Alphaproteobacteria bacterium
CGTCATTAATATGTGGCATCTGATAAATTAAACCTTTATGATTTCTAGAGTAAACAGCAACAGGTAAAGCTTTGTTGTCTTCTTGATCTTGAGCATTGAAGTTTGGATAGCTGTCAATAAGCTCCTTGATGTATTCTGGATGATGCCTAGCGTCTTTTTCTTCTTTGGTAATACTATTGAAATCATAAGTATTGATATATTTGCCAAACATGTGTGATATATGTATTTTTGATAGCGTGAGGTCAAGATCTATTGCAACTAGTTTTGTTTTCCATTTTTGGTGCGCTGCTTTTTTGCTATCTAATTCTGAGTCAGAGTCGTATGGCATAGGTAACTCAGCTGGCCAGCTATGAGTAACAGGGCTAGCGCCAAGGATAGATTGCTGCTTTTTTGCTAAAGATACAAGAAAGTCTTCTTCACGGTACTCCTCATACGATAATATTCCATGCTGGCTACTATCTTTGCTATCTTCCTGGGAGGGGAAATCTTTATCTAATCTTGTTTCTTCGGAGCTGTCAGATTTTTCTACAGAATAAAAAGAGTCTCCTGAACTCCATAAATCATCTGGTTTAATGAGGTTTCTAAACTTGTGCTCACCAGAGCTACATAATTTTGCTTTTGCCATGTTTATGTTCTGCTTTTGTTTTAGTTAACTTTAAAACATACAGTAATAATTCTAGCGGGTCAATAGTATTTTTCTCTATAGTTTAATGGAATTTAACTCGTAGTCTAGGGGTTTAAACTAAACCTTATATGCAAACTATTTTCTTAAGTATTTATATTTTAAATTAATTTTCTTTATTTGGCAGTTTACAGAGCATTTAGGGTTAGGCAGTGGCCTTTTTGCTCTTGCTCCAGGTTTTCTGCTAAGCCCAAGTTTTCTTAAGAATTTATTAGATTCAGAATGTAAATATTTTATTTTAACCTTGCCGACTCCTTTATGTTTTATACCAAGCAATTTTGCAGTTCTTTCAGAGAGGTCAATAATTCTTTTGGAGGAAAATGGTCCGCGGTCATTTATCATGACAATCAATGACTTTCCGTTGCTTAAATTCTTTACTCTAACCAAAGAGGGCATAGGTAGAGTAGGGTGGGCAGCTGTTAGGGTGTTACAATTATAAACATCACCATTGGCTGTTTTTTTCCCATGGAACCCGTCTTTTTTACCGTACCAAGAAGCTAAGCCAGTTTTAACATATCTAGTAACTTCTCTTGGCTTATATATAACCCCTTTAACCTTGTACGGTTTTCCGACTTTGTAATGCCCACGATATTTTTTATGACCTCTATCTTCTTTTGATAATTTTCTATGTAATTTATTTTTGCTAGTGAATCCATGATATGGATTAATAAATGATCCCGAAGAGCAGCTAGCTAAGCTAAATAAAGCTAACAATAATACAAGTTGTTTTATTTTATTTGTAATGGATGTATTTATTTTTTGCATGTATATTTTTTTTAATTAGTGTCTAATTGCGCGTCATATATCAGTGTAAAAGATTAGTAAGAGTATACTATTAGTTTTAGTTTGTATACATCACTAAACTTTCTGTCTACTATTAGCAAGCATTACCAATCGCTTGCATTTCCTTCATCTATTACAAAGTCGCTATCACTTGTTGTTAGTTTTTTCTTTGCTTTTTGTACTTTCTCTTTAGCAATGGAGCTTTTATTTTGGCCAGCTTTGATATCACTATTTGAGTTGCTCGAGAAAATATCAGAACTAGCTTCTTGAGAAGAATTACTAGTTATATCATCCTCGATTAATATTTCATTAATACTAGTATCAACAACGCTGGCAGATCTTGAGGATTCCTGCTGAACTACATTAGATGCCACCGCAGCCTTAGAGATATTTTCCTGAATATTAACATGACTTACAACCTTTTCAACACCGCTTACATTAGCTGCAATTTTTGCTACTTTCTTGAGTTCAGGCTCAGAGCGCGCTATGCCAAGCAAATATACCACGTTGTTGGATGTAATTACAGTATAATTTACAAACTTAACATCTCTTGCAAACATTGTTTTAGACTTTATTTGGCTGGTAATCATTGTGTCTTTTGTATATTGAATTAGGCTAAATTTTCTGCTATTTCTATCTACTTTTAGTTCGTTGATTACTTTCTTTACGCCCTTTTGATTCCAACAAATTTTAACAGCATTAATAGCATCTTCTTCTTTGTCTATTGTGCCTGTTAAAAGAACTCTGCCTTGTACAACATCTACTTTAATTTGGGTGTACAGAGCATGAAAGTCATTGCGCACAAAAGCAGCTTTTATAGCTAGCGCTATTTTATTATCGCTTAAGGTTTCGCTGGCTGGTCTGTCTTTTGCAAATTCCATAGTGGACCCGACAGCTCCGGTCATAAGAGCAGGAAGGCACCCAGAAAGAATTGTTGGGATAGTAAGAATAAGTAAAATTGAACGTATTTTTTGAGTCATTCTTTTAAATAAATAATTTAAAAATAATAGTTATA
>JAHDBQ010000025.1:4304-7340 GCA_020630305.1 Alphaproteobacteria bacterium
TATTATCAGAAATTTTGAAGAAGAGAGGTATATAACAAGTCAAAATAATTTTGTGCGAAAGAAGGTTTGTCTTACCCCACAATTGTTTAATCTTGTGTATTTCTTGTTTCAAAACTCTGACAATGTTGATTGCTTTTATAATATAATTGATTATATAAAACAATTTTCTTTAAGCAATCTTATTTTGCAGGCGAACATATATTTTATACAAAAATGTTTTATTTGTAGTTCGCGCCACAAATTGTTGAAACTAAAAGTGCTGCAACAATATATGGGTCTGAGTTGGCGCCAGGCCTTCTGTCTTCAAGATATCCGCAGCCATTTATTGCCACTAATTTTGGTATTCTTACAGAGCAGCCTCTATCCGCATCACCTGCCGAAAAACTATCTATAGAAGATGTTTCGTGATTGCCAGTTAGCCTTTCATCCAAATTTTCACCATAATTCTCTATATGAAGTTTGTGATTATTTTCTAAGTTCTTGATTGCATCTTGTATTGTTTTGCGCCCGATATTTTTATCTCTACTGTTTTTTGTAGAGAAATTAGTATGCATTCCAGCTCCGTTCCAATCTCCTTTGATTGGTTTGTTCTCTAATGAAACATGGATGTTATATTCTTCGCTAAGGCGGTGCATTATCCAGCGCGCAATCCATGTGTGGTCAGATACATTAAGCGCGCCAGCATCTTCTAAATCAACTCCTCTATATCCAATTTGATACTCCCACTGCCCGGGCATAACTTCAGCGTTCATACCGTAATATAGTAGCCCCGCTTCAAGGCAAGCGCTGCGATGCTTATTTGCTAGCTCTCTACCGAAAATTTGTCTGCTCCCAACCCCGCAATAATAAGGGCCCTGCTTCCCAGGGAAGCCGTGCTCAGGCCAGCCAAGTGGGATGTTTTTTTGAAACATAGTGTATTCTTGTTCGAATCCTATCCAAGGTTCGTGTTTGGCCCCACCATTATCTAAGATTTGTCTCAATTTGGCTCTAGTATTAGATTCGTGAATACTCCCATCAGGATTCATCACCTCGCAAAGCAGTAGGTAGTCGCCTCCATCTGATAATGAGTCTAAAACAAAATTCACAGGAGTAAGTATACAGTCAGAATCATCACCAACTGCCTGATTAGTTGAAGATCCATCAAAGCTCCATTCGGGAAAATCAGTCACTGACGGCTCCTTAGGGAGAGAAACTAACCTAGTTTTTGACCGAATTTTTGCAGTTGGCTTTGTGCCATCTAACCAAATATATTCAACAATTTTCAATTCACCCATATTTTTTTTCCTTTAGTTTGTTGTTATGATTTTTATATAAACTCTGCGCTATTATTTTATAAAAAATTTACTCTATACTGCTGATATTTAAAGCTAATTAGTTCTAAAGTGCGATCTATCTATTCTTGATCACATCATTGTTTTTAATGTCCACAATAGAAAATTCTCTTCTTGAATGCCAATTCTCAAGATACTTTTTTGCTATTTTTTCATCCTTGATAAGCATAACATTTTCTGCATTTTTTTCATCAGCTGAATATGTGAAATTATAGGAACCAGTAATTACTCGTTTTTTATCGATAATCATAACTTTATTATGAGCAATTCCAGGCACTTTGTCAAAAGCCACAAAGATTCCAGCTGATCTAAAATCACTAAAAATGCCGTTATTGTCACTAAGTTGCCCGCCGTCTAACAAAATATTTACCTGAACTCCACGCTTTTTTGCTGCTTTAAGTTGGTGTATAATGCCTCTAGATGTTAGGCCATAAGCCTGTACATGAATGCTGGATCGTGCTTTTGATATCTCCTGGGCTATTAAGCTGCCGCATCCAGAAGGCGGCGTAAAGCAAACATTATATGAGTCAGTTGGGGGGTGGTAGCTATGCCAAGTACCAATGCCAACCATTTCTTCGAATGCAACTCCCATGCTAACTCCACATGCAAGTGTAGTTGCAATTGCCCTTAGCGGGGTTTTACTGAAACCAAAAAACTGCAAAAAGCCTCTTATTACTGAGAATTTTATTTTAGGTTTTTTTCTTCTTTTGGTTTTTTTAACCATACTTAATTTGTCCTCTGTGTATAATTTTAGCATCATCTTTTTATAATATCAGTAGTATATTTTGATCTTATTTATTTAGCAAGTATTTTATAGCCTTTGTAAAAATCAAAAAACAATTTTACGTCTGTTACATATTTATTATATTACGAAATTAAATGAGTTTGATGTTACGATATTTATTTGCAGCAATTGCGTAATAAACTTCATAATGATTGATAGCTTTTATAAAAAAATTTTCATCAATTTAAGGGACGGGTCTAGTTATGTCGAAAGAAATAGTATTAGGTAAAAAGGAAGAAGCGCAGCATTATTTAATTTCTTCTCAGCAGTTGGAAGCTGCGAAAGAAATATCAAAAATTGCCAAGCAAGAGCTTAAACTTGCTTTAGAAACATTTAGAGAAATCAAAAGTTATGAACAAGCAAATATAGAATCTTTAAAAGAGGGTATAAAAAACTGGCGCCAAGAAATAGCAGAAAAAAGAAAAGTGAAGAAACCTACAAAGGAAATTGCTGAACTTCAGGCTAAAATAGAGCATGCAGAAACTGATATTGCAAGAGCTAAGCTAAATATTAGCAGAGCGCAGTCAAGTTTTTTAGAAAAAAAGTTTGAAAAGGAGCAGTCTGATCATGTAGCTCACCATGAAGAACAGTTCATCCTTGAAAATAAAAAAAATTCATTGAAAAAAGAACAAGAAAAAGCTAGAGAAAAGTTTCCATTTCTGCCAGAAGCAATACGTCTCAGAGAAAAATTTAAGCTTGTTGTTAAAGCTAATAATAACAAATACCGCGCAGCAAAAGACGAATATAAAAAATTAATTAAAGACGCAGACAAAGCTAAAAATGAGCTTTACAGGGATGCGTATAAAAAATTCAGAGAAAAAAGAGATGAAGAGATAAAAACTCTTCAGGCAAAAAGAAAGAAAACAAGCCCGGCAGAGAAGAAAAACATCAATAAAGCTATAGAAGAAATTAGGCAGCTAT
>JAHDBQ010000025.1:7350-8527 GCA_020630305.1 Alphaproteobacteria bacterium
AAAGCTAAAGCCAAAGAGGTTCGTTTAGAAAAAAACAAAACTAAAAAAGAATATCAGCAACAGAATAAGGAGTGGCGCAAAAAAATTGTAAATATAGAAAAAGACAACGATAAAATCCTAGCCGTTATCAGAAAGCAATTGCAAAATTCAAAGAATCTAAACAAAGATCTGATTGTAGAAATAGAAGGGCAGCTAGATGGATTTTTAGCAAATGATTCTCAATACAGCGAAGTCAAGAAAGAATATATTACTGGTGTTGACGCCAGATTTGACGGCTTCCAAAAAGTAATTGATAAATTACATGTAGACTATATCTATACACCTCTTCCTGAAAAAGAAGTGCCTGAAAAAGAAAAAATGAAAAACAAAAAAGAAATGGTAGACCCTAAACAAAAAGAAACGGAAACAAAAGAAGTTGAAGAAATACTTGGCAGTAAAGCGGGTAGAAAGAATGCAGCTAAAGATGAAATAAAATCAAACAAAATGAAAGAAAAGGAAGTAGAGGCAAAAGATCGCACTAAAGGTAAGCAAGAGGAGCCTAAGGATAAGCAGGTTTCAGATCCAAAACAAGATAAGGCAGATGCGAACAAAATAGCCCTTGGTGATAATGATGCATTACAAAGTAAGTATAAAGAGGCGGCAAAGTTTAATAATAAGTTATCTGAGCAGGCAACAGATGAATTTAAAGCCTTGAGACAAGAGTCAAACAAAAAGAATCAGGAAATGTTTGCAAATGCCTACAAAGAATTTAGAAAAGAGAAAGATGAAAAAATAAAAGAGTTAAATGCCCTTAAGAAAGGAGCTGATAAAGAGAGTAGAGAACAGATTAACGAGGCTATTAAACAAGTCAAAGAGTTATATGATACTAAGGAGAAAGAAGTTAGGACTCTTCAAAAAGAGGTAAATGACAAATATACGCAAGGCTTTAAAGAACTTTTTGCTAATTTGGTAGGCATTGAAGACAAAAATGACGATATTTTATTGGAAATCAAAAAGCAACTTAGGTTAAAGCAGGATAAAGATACTCTGCAAAAGATAGATATCAAACTAGGGGATTTTTTGAATAATCCAGGTGAGTACCAAGAAATTGTTAACAAAGCCAGTGATTTAGCTGAAGATAGAGTTTCTGATTCTCAAGATATAATAGATTTACTAGCTGTAAATTTTGAATTTATAA
>JAHDBQ010000026.1 GCA_020630305.1 Alphaproteobacteria bacterium
GGCGACTCTTATGCCTGGAAAATAACTCCGCTTGGCAACAAACTATTTATTAAGCCTCAAGAACGAAATATTAGAACAAATATGACAATTATAACTAATAAAAGAACTTATCAATTTGATATAGTGGCTAAAGAGTTATTAGAGGGGCATGAACAAGATTTAGTATATGTTATGAGATTTAACTATCCAAAAAAGCGTAGGTACTAGTTATGTTAAAAGAACAAGATGATATAGACGTCAATGAGAATGAAGATAGTTTTGAAGAAGAAGTTCCTGAGGTAGATCAAGAGCTTTCTAAGGTTGCTAGCGACCCTAAAAAAAGTATAGCAATACTTGTGGTGCTAGTGATTGGCTTTATTTATTTTATGTATAGTTCTTTTTTTTCAGAAACTGAAGTAGAAAAAGCAATGCGCGAAAAAGAGCGGGATATTGCCACTCCAGCTAATGTAGTGAAACCAACAGATGTATCTGCGCTAAGTAATATTCCATCATTACCATCATTGCCAAGTCCAGGGCAGCTTGAGGATCCAAATTCTAATCCGGTACTAATTGCGAATCAGGAAAACCCTGCAGCTTCATTTGAACAAAATTTACCTGAGTTACCGACAGATGCAGAAGTACTGCCAAATGCTGCAGTTCTACCCGAGGCAACCGAGCCTGAGCCAGAACTTCCTGTAGAAACTCCTCCAGCACCAGAGCCTCAGCCTAGCAATCCAGTAAACCTGCCTCCATCATCTACGCCTTTGAGCTCGTTTGATCTTCAACTGCCTGATGCACCAAAGATTAGAGATCCTGAAGCTGAGAAAAGAAGGAGAGCAAGGTTAAAGTCATCGATTATTTTAATTGCAGGGGTAAGGCCGCAAAAAACTGCAGAACAGCTAAAACAAGAGGCCAATTTCAAAAAGCGTGGTGATATGAATCGTATGCTCGGCCGAGGGAAATTAATCGATGCGGTAGTAGAAAATGCTATTAATACTGACTTTGGCGGTGAGATTCGTGCTGTAATCAATAGGGATATATATTCTGAATGGGGGAGGAATATTTTAATTCCGAAAGGTTCGAGAATATTTGGCAATTACTCTACAGGCTTTACTGCTGGCTATGGCAGGATTCAAATAGTATGGAATAGAATTGATTTACCAACTGGTTATAGCCTAACATTTAGCGGAGCAGGAATCGATGATTTAGGCAGAAAAGGAAATCAAGGTAGAGTTGATAATAAATTTAAGGAAAGATTTGCAAATGCAGTATTAAAATCAGCTTTAAATATTGCTATCGCTAGCGCTCTAGATGACTTAATGCCTATTAAAACTGAAAGAAGAGAGAGTAACAAAGAGTTCTTAGCTGCGCAAAATGCATCAAATGTAGGTAATATAATTTTTTCAAAAACAATAACACCTACATATACTGCTCAAAATCAAGCGACAGAAGCTTGTACTCAGCTGCGTTTGAACATTACGGATAAAAGCTCAAGCTTATTTAACCAGATTGATTCAGCATGTAACACAATTTTGGCAAAACCAACTATTGCAGCAGCTGATGTAACTTCTTTAAAGAATATATTAACTTTAGCAACTAATAATGCTGCCATTACTCAGGAATTAGATTCTATAGAAACTAGAACTGAAAAAGCGGCAAATAGTGCTGCTGATAATATAGCAGATACTACTCAGCAAATTTTAGAAGAGCAAGATTATACTCCAACTGCAACAATTGATCAAGGAACCGTGCTCAAGGTTTATGTGAATCAAGACTATATATTCCCTAAAGATGCTATTATTGGTTCAAATTCAAAGGTTATGAAATGAGTTTTGCAGCGTTAGAAACATACTTATTACCATTTAAAAGCATCTTTGATGAAGATGGGGTTAATGAGGTGATGATTAATAAACCTGGCGAGATTTGGGTGGAGAAGCAAGGCGATCAGTTTTTAGTTGAGCTAGAAGAAGTAGATGTAGATCACTTACTTGGCCTTGGAAGACTAATTGCACAATCAACTGATCAAAAAATATCAGAGGAAAATCCGCTTCTTTCTGCTACGCTACCTAATGGATATCGTGTTCAGGTGGTTTTTCCACCTGCAACAGAACCGAATATGCCTGCATTTGCTATTCGTAAAGGATCAACTCTTAGTCTTACGCTCGATGAATATGCAAAAATGGGAGTTTTTGACGAGACATCTACAGAGAAAATAAAAGATAAAAATATACCAATATTACGCAAATATTTGAAAGAAAAAAAGGTCAAAGAATTTATTAGCCACGCAGTGCAGTGTAAAAAAAATATTATTATCAGCGGTGGTACTTCAACAGGTAAAACAACTTTTACCAATGCAGCGCTTGCAGATATTCCAACTGATGAAAGGCTAATTACTGTAGAGGATGCGAGAGAAGTACTGTTAAATAACCATCCAAACAGAGTGCATCTTCTTGCTTCGAAAGGTGGACAAGGGCGAGCGCAAGTTACAACACAAGATTTAATTGAGGCATGTTTAAGGCTTCGTCCAGATAGAATAATTGTAGGGGAGCTACGCGGTGCGGAAGCATTTAGTTTTCTTCGCGCAATTAATACTGGTCACCCAGGTTCTATTTCAACATTGCATGCAGATACTCCAGAAATGGCTTTAGAGCAGCTGAAGTTAATGGTGATGCAGGCGGGACTTGGCATGCCGCCTGAGGAAATTAAGAAGTATATTCATGCTGTTGTAGATGTTGTTGTGCAGCTCAAGCGTGGCAGCGGCGGAAAAAGATATGTTTCTGAGGTGTATTTTAGAGATATGGTAGATCAGAAGGAGAATGAATAATATGACTTTTCAAAGCATACTTAAGTTAGCACGAAATATGTTTGGGCATATGATTATCCATCCTATAGTCATTTTTCTTGTTTTGTGGTTTACGGGGTTCTTGACTTCTTTGTTTACCAAAGAATTGAAATTAATTGGCCTAGATACTACGGCAATATCAATTGCATCTAAATGGGCAAGTTGGCTTATGTCTTCATGGACACAATTAGATTTTGTAGCCTATAATCATTTAAAAGGTAAGCTTTTATTTTCTTTGCTTGCACCGTCATTTCTTATGATTATGGTATATATAAAAAATTGGAGTAAAATAAAGAATTTAGATTTCGTTAAACCTAAGCAATCAGTTTACGGTTCTGCCGAGTGGGCAAGTCAAGCAGATATTGATCGCGCTGATTTAAGAGCAAAACACGGCATGCTACTTGGTAAAGATTCTGGTGGATATTTTGTAGCTGATGGATTCCAGCACTCATTACTATTTGCGCCAACTGGTTCTGGTAAGGGTGTGGGTTTTGTAATACCTAATTTATTATTTTGGGATCATTCAGTAATTGTGCATGACATCAAATTAGAAAACCATCAATTAGCTAGTGGTTGGCGCGCTAAGAAGGGGCAAGAAATTTATGTTTGGGAGCCATCTAATCCAGATGGTATAACCCACTGCTACAATCCAATTGACTGGGTTAGTAAGAAGCCAGGGCAAATGGTGGATGATGTGCAAAAAATTTCTAATCTGATTATGCCAGAAAAAGATTTTTGGAATAATGAGGCTCGAAGCTTGTTCCTTGGTGTGGTACTCTATTTAATTGCTGATGATACTAAAATTAAGTCGTTTGGTCAGGTGGTTAGAACCATGAGAAGTGACGATGTAATATATAATTTCGCAACTGTTCTAGATACGCTTGGTGATGCGATTCATCCAGTTTCTTACATGAATATAGCTTCGTTCCTTCAAAAAGCTGATAAGGAAAGATCTGGTGTGATTTCTACTATGAACTCATCTCTTGAACTTTGGGCAAATCCTTTGATTGATGCAGCGACAGCTTCATCTGATTTTAACATCATGGAATTTAAGAAAAAAAGAACCACGATTTTTGTGGGTCTTACCCCTGATAATATTCAGCGTCTGCAGCGATTAATGCAGATATTTTATCAGCAAGCTACTGAGTTCTTGAGCCGTAAAATGCCAGACACGAAAGAAGAGCCATATGGTGTTATGTTCTTGATGGATGAGTTTCCAACCCTTGGTAAAATGGATCAATTTAAAGCTGGTATTGCATATTTTCGTGGATATAGAGTTCGTTTGTTCCTGATTATTCAGGATACTCAGCAGCTAAAAGGAACGTATGAGGAAGCGGGTATGAACTCTTTCTTATCTAACTCAACATTTCGTATCACTTTTGCTGCGAATAATATTGAAACTGCAAATCTAATATCTCAGTTATGTGGTAATAAGACTGTAGAGCAACAATCATTTAATAAGCCTCTGTTCTTTGACTTAAATCTAGCTACCAGAACACAAAGTGTTTCCACAAGAAGTAATTCAGCTTCCACGTGATGATCAGATAGTTTTGATAGAATCATTTCCACCTATCAGGTCAAAAAAAATCAAGTATTATGAAGATAAGTTCTTTACAAAAAGACTTTTGCCGCCTACATTTATACCACAGCAACAAGCCTTTGATCCAAATGCCGAAGATAATGATTCTGGAAATGAAGAAGACGGGGATGAAGCTACAAATGAAGAGAGCTCTGCAGATATAGAAGCAGCAGCAGTATAAATTAAAGCGTGATTAATTGTATATTCTCACGTTGGGGGCAAAATAAAAGATTATGAGATGCGCAACAATAGATATAGGTTATAATGCAATAAGAGCAGTTGTTTATGAAAATAACAAGCTTGGTGCACCTGAGATATTCAATAATAAATTCAAAAGTGATTTGCATACGCTGCTCAGCAATGACAGTCTTGATGTAAAACATCATACATATCTTTCAATTCAATATCTATTGCATGTATTTAAGAACCTAAATGTTACTAGCATTAAATGCGTTGCTACTGCAGTCCTCCGCGAGCACCCAAGAGCTCAGGATTTCATTGATTACATAAAAAAACAATATGATTTTAAAGTAGAAATTCTGTCTGGAGAAGATGAGGCAAAACTTACTACTCTAGGCCTTATAAAGGGAATCCAAAATGGTAATGGTGTGGCGGCTGATCTTGGCGGTGGGAGTCTCGAACTTGCTGAAATTAATGACAATAAATTAGGTAAGCTTGGATCGTTGCAGCTTGGTACAAAGGTTATTTCATCGCTCAATATTCAGGAAGAGGATGAGATTGCAGAAATAATTAAGAACGAATTTGGTGGCAAGCAATATGATAATCTGTACTTGATAGGAGGCGCGCTACGTTTTATCGGCAGGTTTTATATTGACTTTATGCACTATCCAATCAAGAATTTGCACAATTTAGAAATAGAAACTGAAACTTTTTTATATTATTTATCTAAGATTCAAAGCGCTAAGAAAACTGCAGAAAATAAAGCAAGAATCATTAATAATAATGCGATCTATGTTGCTAAAGCTATGATAAATACTTTTTCTCCTAAAAAAATGATTATTTCAACATATGGTTTGAAAGAAGGTGTAAGATTCCAATCACTAAGTGCCGCAGAACAGAAAAAAGACTTAGTAGAAGAAAAGGTAAGATACGCATGTGACTACACCGGGGGAAGCACTAATTTTGATGAATATCACGGTATTATCGCGTCATTACTTCCGGAAGATGAGTCTCTTAAATATATATTGAAGCTTGCCATTATCTTGAATTCTTTGAAGAACAGATTTGATAAGACTCTGCCACCAAAAGCAATTGCTGAGTATATTTTATCCTCAGAAATACCGTTTACGCATCGTGACCGGATTATGCTTGCGCTAATATTATGCTATACATCAAATTATAAGCCCGATCATGAGATTATTAAAATATCAAAAAAAATGATTAGTAAAACTAATCATTTAACTAGTCAGATTATTGGCCATTTCTTGCGTATCGCAGAAGAAATTGATGGGCCAATTTTCACTTCTCCTTCTTTTTCATTCTACAAGAGAGAGCATTTTCTAGAGGTCAAAACTAAAGATATCCTTCCAAGGCCAGTTTTTGAAAAAGTTTGCATTCGTTTGAAAGCAATAGCTTATGCTCAAAAAAACATGTCAGAATCTAAGTAGTAAAATAAATAAATCTATATAGTAAATGAATATGAGTTTGCATAGCCCTGAATGGTTGATGTTAATTTTGGTTGCAATTTATGGTAATAAGTTTATATTTGATCATTAATCATCAAATATAAAATTGTGAAATGTTCAAATCCCTAACAGAAAATTTTAATAAAATTTTTGACAAAATAAAAAGCCGTGGTGTTTTAACGGAGGAGCAGATCGACTCAGCAATGCGCGATATTAGGATTGCGCTTTTAGCAGCTGATGTTGCGCTTCCTGTAGTTCGTGACTTTATTGCTAAGGTAAAAGAGAAGGCCAACGGTCAGGAAGTTATTAAATCAGTTTCTCCTGCGCAGATGGTGATAAAAATCATCAATGATGAAATGGTGGCCCTGCTTGAAGCTGGAGAAGAGGAGTCAGCTTTGAATTTAAAAAGCACTCCGCCGGTAAATGTTTTGATTATTGGTTTGCAAGGTAGTGGTAAAACGACTGCAAGTAGTAAACTAGCTTTGAAGTTAAAGAAGCAAAATAAAAAAGTGCTCCTGGTTTCATTAGATACTTACAGACCAGCAGCGCAAGATCAGCTTGCTGTACTTGCAGGTGATATTGGTGTTGAATCTTTGAATATTATAAAAGACCAGCAACCTCTAGATATCACCAAAAGAGCAATAACAGAGTCCAAGCTTGGTGGATATGATGTTGTGATATATGACAGTGCAGGAAGGCTGCATATTGACGAACAAATGATAGCTGAGGTTGCAGCGATCAAGAAAGAGATCACTCCAACAGAAACTTTGCTAGTTATCGATTCAATGATTGGTCAGGATTCTGTTAATGTAGCAAATGCATTCCAGGAAAAGCTTGATATTAGCGGAGTAATATTATCACGCATCGACGGTGACTCAAGAGGTGGAGCTGCCCTTAGTGTGCGTCATGTTACTGGAAGACCAATTAAATTCCTAAGTACGGGTGAGAAACCATCTGACTTTGAGGAGTTTGATGCTAAAAGAATTGCAGGTCGCATACTTGATATGGGAGATATAGTCTCTTTGGTAGAAAAGACGGCAGATGCTATAGATGAAGAAGAGGCAAAAAAAGCTGCAGCAAAATTAAAAAAAGGCAAATTTGATTTAGAAGATTACATTGCGCAAATCAAGATGATCAATAAAATGGGAGGTTTTGGCAATATAATGGGTATGATCCCTGGTCTTTCTAAATTGAAAAATAAAATTGGTGATGGAGCTGAAGCAGAAAAAATATTATCGCAGCAAATTGCAATTGTAAATTCTATGACTTTAAAAGAAAGAAAAAAGCCAGATCTCTTGAATGCGTCACGCAAGAAAAGGGTTGCGTTTGGCTCGGGAACTGAGATTCAGCAGGTTAATTTGCTTTTAAAACAATTCAAGCAAATAAGCACTACATTGAAGAAAACATCGAAAATGGATAAAAAAGCGTTAATGAGAAGTGGAATAGGCAAACTTTTTTCTTGACTATTGAATAAAAAGATTTTATTATCCGCTTTATCTTTAAATTTAATTATCAAAATAAGAGTATTATGGGCAAAGCAAAAATAGCATCCAAGAATAACCCGGAAGGGCGTGGTCAAGCCAGAGAGTATTTTCATGATGGCAAAAAAATTAAACCTGTTAAACTAATTTCAAATAAGCAGTCATTTTTTGCAGCTGAATATGACGGCTCGGGTGATTTAGTAGTAGACTCAAATGGTAATCCACTACCTTGGGGTAGCGCTAAAAATCTAGGTTAATTTTAAATAAGGTAATTGAAGTATGAAACCTCCTTCAGAATTATTAAATATCGTTTCTTGCCCAGTATCAGGTGAGAAATTAGAATATAATCACGAGCATAATATTGTTCTGAGTCGAGTGTCAGGTATTTTTTATCCAGTAATTGATGGCATTCCTATTTTGCTAAAAAAAGAAGCTAGAAATCTTAAAGAGTGCGGTATAAAAATATTTGAGGAAGCTGAAGAATTAGCCTAGAAACTAAAAATATATTTACAAAAAACCCCTTTGCAAATATAGCTAGCTACTAACAGACAAAAAGAGAGTTATTAACAATGAAAATAAAAAATATAGTGACTATATTTGCATTAATATAGTGACTATATTTGCATTAATAATGTTGAGTGGTTGTTCAGTGTATAAAGCAGCTTCTAATGAAGGGGTTTCTCCTTTTGATATAAAAAAATGTACTTCTACACCTTGTCTTCTTTCTTTTGGAATGAATTTAGTTGGAAGCAATGAAACAGAAGATGGTAGGTATGTTGAAACTTACAGGGGTAAAGCTAGAAAAACTGGACTTAACTACGGAAGAGCGTCAGCTCATGGACTTATGGATATTGCAACTCTTGGCTTATGGGAAGTAGTAGGTACTCCGGTAGAAGGTGCTATTTCTAACAACAGAGGGTATATTACTGCTATTGTAACTTTCC
>JAHDBQ010000027.1 GCA_020630305.1 Alphaproteobacteria bacterium
TTAGTACGCCGTTCTTAACTAGTTTCTCGTTGCCACAGTTTTTGCAAATAACCATGATATTTTTATACTAATTTGTTGTTTAAAAGGATATTATATATTGCTTTGAACTTAATGTCTATATTTAGTTAACAACGCCCAGCAGTTTAATGTTAAAGTTTACTGCCTAACAACTCTTTGATTTTTTAGCGTTCTTTTATAAATATTCCTTATCTATTTAGAAAATCCACCTTTTGTTTTTGACTTACCTTCCTCTCCCTTTTTTTGTTCTTTTTTAGGAGGAATGTTATTGGCGGGCGCCTTAATACTATCATTAATTTTTTTCAGGTTTGGTATCTTGCCATCTGTATCTTGAAGCAGACTTTTACTAGAACCTGTTTCATCTGAAGACATTGCTCCATTCAAAACAGAACCTATTTCTTTTACTTCATCAATTTCTTTATCATCAATCTCAACGCCTGGATTTTTCTCCTTATATTCTTCTATTTTTTCTTGCACGAATTTTAAAAAATCTTTTATATTATCTTTATTTTCAGATTTTACGAACGTTTGTGCGATATAATTTATCACTTCTAGCTTTAGATTTTTTATGTCATCAAATAATATACCTTTTTCGACGTCATCCTCTTTTGCTTTGTTTAAAAAATATGTAGTATCAAAACCAGTGCAAGCTTGAATCTTTTCTTCGCTAAATTTAGCAAGTTCTTGGAGCTTCATATTATTGTTCTTGCAGAAATCATATGCTGAATTGCATATAATTTTATCTAACTTGCTTGTTTCCAATTCTTTTAATTCATCAAAAGCATAATCAGATTTTTCTATATAAAGCCCGCAGCAATAAAAAATATTAAACCTCTTTTTTTCCTTATCGTAAATCTCGCAAATATCTTCAAATTTTGCGCCGCTTTTATATATTGGCTGAATTTCTTCGGATGTAAGATTCATCACCCTATCTTTAAACTCCTTGATTTTATCTGGATTATTTTTAAAAAAATGTTCAAACATAAGAAGTTGATTATTTTCATGTTTCTTATATATTCCAGGTGCTATTTCTTTTATCTTTAATTTATAATGGGAGTTTAATTTGTCTTCTAATTCTTTTTTACTAATACCAATATTATGAGATGTCTCATAGAGAGGAATATCATATCTTAATTTCATGCTGTTATCTATCTTGGATAGCTCCTCTATGGTTACAATATTATTTTTATATAATTTAAGGGCACGCTTATCGTATATATATATTTTATTTGCTGGGCAGAAAATCAAATCCCGCAATGTTATATTTTGCCCCAGAGAAGTATCAAATTTACTAAGATATGGATCATTGGTATAATTGAAAAGAAATTCATTTTTTTCTTTGTTCGTTTCAACGCCGCTTTTTCTTAATAGTTCGCCTATAGTATTTTCATTTAAACCATCAAGAGAAATCCTGCAGGCTTCATAAGCAGAATCTAAAATCACACTCGCGTCATTTTCGCCATCTATTTCAACTTTAAAGGTGCAAATGTCTTTGCCTTTAAAATGGGTAGGAGGAACTAATAATTTTGTGTCATCTATATTTATTAATTGAATTGTGTTAGCAAAAGCTACCTTATTCCATCTTAATCTTGCATCTCCAAATATTTTAAATTCAAGAGTTGGTTTTTTTGTTTTATAATTACATTCTACTTTTATAGATGCGGAGTGATTTCTAAGTGGAACATTATAATCTAAGATTAACTTATTATTTTCAATAGAAATATTCATAAGTGCGCAATCAGTAAATGTTCCTTTAATTTTATCTTCTATTAATTTATCAATCTCTTGCAACAATTTAAAAAATTCATTCTGAATTAACTTGTTGGATTGTTTGCTTCCTCTTGCAGCTAAATTCATTAAATTTTGATGTATTAAAGTGAAGCAATCTTCTAGTGTGTAGCATCCACTCAAATTTCTTTTCCATCCCTCATCTGCAGCTGATCCACCTATCAAACAACCCGAGACATCAAAGTAACCTGATGGAGAGAGGTCCCTTTGGTTTATATTTTTGTTCTCAAGCAAAGCATTAATCTGTTGTAATACAACCTCAGAGCCATTCTTGATAAAGCCATTTAACTTATCTTCCGTCCAGTCCCTTAATACTTCTGCAAAAGGTTTCAGCATTTGCTGAAAGTTTTTTGCTTGCTTTTGTTTATCTTCATATTGGCTAGATTTGGACATCGCTTTAATGGTAAGATCCATAGCATCAATGAACTCAGATTTCTTCTGCGCAATTAGATTTTGCACCATTGGTGATTCATTACCGGCATATTTAGCAAAGGCCCCGTTGATTTCTTTTATACCTTCTTTCCAAGCCTCAAGAAGCTTGTCGAACTTACCAGGTTCCGCCCAATTTGCAATCTGTTTCTCCATCTGATGCACCTTTTTTGAAGCCCCAAAAATCTCAGTGCATTCTTTTATTTGCGAATAATCTTTAGCCATAGCAATCATCGGATTCTTTGGCGTGAACTGCGCTGAGCTATGCTCGCCGATCTCTACACCCCGCACCGCACTTGCAAAGCTAATATTGGCCCATTTGCCTTGCATGTTCATGCGCACCATATCAGCAGCTATTGTTTTTCGGGCCCATTTCTTTGTCTTTTACAATTTGCGCGCAGAATTTTAGATATTTCTCGCTGGTGTTCGGGTTCAGGAATGAGTCTTTTAGTTTTGCAAGCTGCATAAATTGCTCTTTTTGTTCTTCATTTAAATCTTTTGAATAATCAGCCACTTCTTTCTCGTGCTTTCTCTCGGCCAGATCCTGCATCATGGAATTACCAAGAACACCTTTTTCTTTCTTGGCCATCACTAGCCCTTCAAATTTCTGGAAAGTATTAAGAGCCTTTTTGGTAGCTTTTTTTCTTTCTTCTGAGCCCGCTTCTAGCCTTTCCACCTGCTGAAGATTATGCATGAATTCACCGGCTGATAGCATAAATGTTTGCAATACGTCTTTGCTAATCATTTCTTTTTTGGCGAGGCGAGCCATGAATGTTGAAACCGACTTCACTGCTTGTTTATTTGCATCTAAATTACCAGATATATTAGATGCCACGTCTAGCTGCTCTTCTAGCTGCTGCATATTATTAATATTTGGAGCAGTATTATCAATTAAGTGCTGATATAAATAACTCATAAGCTGCTGAGATTTTTCTGGATTCTGCTTTGCCGCCCTAACTAGATCACCATATTTTCCTTCTATCTTCGCAGCAATTTTTTGCCCTTTAGGCTCTAACAGACCTTGTTTCTTGGCTGTAACATGAGGCGAAAGGGCTGACTTAAACACGCCTGTCTCTATAATCTCTTCTCCTACTTCCTTCCCATCTAGTTGTACCACAATCTGGCGCTGAGTATCAATAACTAGCGATTTATCTGCTAGCTGCTCTTCCATTTTCTTGACGCGCGTTAGATCATCCATTTGCAGCACTGCAATTCCATGCGCATTAAGCTCCCCTGCCTCGTGCGAAGTTGTTGGCGCCTTTTCTTTAATAATACAAGCCTTTAAGCTAGACTTTTTTGCTCCGTGCAAATGTTCGTCAAGCGCGCTGCCGATATTGTCAAATATCGCTATCTGATTTGGGTTGTCAATCGTAATTGCATAATCAATATCAGGCGTTACTGAATTACCTTTTAGCTTTTTCTCCTTAGACACTTCTTTTAAAAACTCAGGCGCAATTGCAGATGGCTCTATGCCTTTTCTTTTGCCTGGCGGAATAGCCCTTGCCTGAACTAAAGAGATTGTTTTCTCACTCGGATTATACACAAACTCTACATCCATGCGCATGCCATATTCTTGCTCTATATTCATGACCATCTCATGCACCGCTAAGGCTGCTTCTTCATCAAGACTGGATGCGTATCTTTCCTCTGGGGTATTGTCGACAAAATCTAGCTCCATTTTGCCAGTAGATTCATTAAACTCAGCCTTCATGCGCTGATCTTTTTGAGCAGTAGCGCTGTAAATCATATTTTCTGAATCAACGTAAAATGAGTCGGTATTACCTCGGCTATTTACCACCAGCTCGCCGTGACCCGGTGCAACTTGCATTCTAGTAGCGCCGTCGCAGGTAAATGCAACACCGGAATATACCAAAGAGTTCTCTTTCTCGCCGACCATAGTTTGCAGCAATACAGGCATGAATGGAGGCTGTGTTATGTCATCATTCGAAGCAAGGCGCTGGGCTATCGACTTCTCAGAAAAATAAGAAGCAACCACCGCGCTGATAGTTTGTATTAGCTTATTATCGCCTCTGCTATACTGGCACGGGTAACTCTCATTACCACCAGGGTTCGCAAGCTCAACTGAGTCTTCGCGACCAGTAGAACGCACCATCAGCATTGAATTATCTTGGAAGTCGTTAAGCTCTAAGAGTTTCTGTTCAAGAACTGTTTGGGCTTTGCTACTGGTAGAAAAAGATTTTTCTAGTTCTGTTCTGATATCAGCAAGCTTTTGTTTGGCTTCAGTCCCTAGTGAGGCTTGATCTTCCTGATTTTGAAATGTATTAGTAAAAACCTCCCAATTTTTAGTGAAGCTGGGAATCTTTGACTTTAGGTGCGCACTTATCATTTCATTAGTTAACCCTTCAAAAGAGGGGACCTGAATCTTTATATCAGAGTTTTCAATAGTGCTAGTAGCTATATCTTGCAGCTTCATTAAATTCGCAGTCTTATAACCAACTGATTGCGCATTCTTATCAATATTTTTATCTTTGTATGATTTTGGCTGAGACTCTTTTTGTTTTGACATAATATCTTCCCCTTAGGTTTAATTTTTGCAAAAGATTTGCATTAACCTTATTGTAACACAGAATCGTGAGGGGGGGGTAGAAACTGCTAATCAAGAATGATATTGATAAAAGGGGTGTGGTAAATTCACAAGGCTGTTTATGAATATTTGATGAATTACGTTGTATAGCATATTATTTATTGCCATATGTAATAAATCAAAATTTATTCAACCCAAGAATAATATGCTTTCTTTTCTTCTGCGGGCAATTAGCCCTGGTAGTTTTTTGCCGCCTGCATAAACCCAGCGCATGAATTCCTTTTCTATTTCCTTATGCAGGCCGTAATTAATTTTTTGCCGTAGAGTAGAGCGCTGCAGCGCCCCGCTACCGAGATTAAAGACAAAAGAAACCAGCGAAGAGAACTGATTATCAGACAAGGGAACGTCGATTAATTTAATCACAGCGATTTCTGATTTATATAAATCATGGCTCAGCAGATTTTCTGCATCACTTCTTGAAATAGTTCGGTATTTTTCTTGCTCTAGTAATTTATGGCCATAACCAATTGTTTCATATCCGGCCGGGCAGATATAAGTATTTGCAGAAAAACCTTCATAATGTTTGATTAAATTTATTCCTTCCTGATTTGTATATCTATGCATTTTAATTACCCTCTTAATTTTAAACTTTATTTTGCCAGAATCTTTTGAAGGTTCTTTGCCCATAATAAAAGCTAATAATCCCTGCAAAAATTGCCTGGTCGTCAACGTTCCAGATAATATCTAAATGCTCAATTAAATGTGCCGATGCGCTGATGGCTTTATATTGCATATATTTCACAGTCATATACATTATAAAAAAACTATAAGCTAGAATAGGGCGCACCGAACCATTTAGCATATCAATCCAGCGAATTCCAGTTTTGTATGTCGAATAGAGCGACGCTTGCTCTGCGAGTTCATACTTAATATTAATCGCCTCTAGTGCCTGGGTGTTGCCTTGTTTGTTATATTGTATTTGCTTATCAAAGACATTTAGCTCATGTTTTTTGTCGTTCATGTCTTTAAAATATTTGATGATTTCTGGAATTAAAGAACTGATAAATCCAGCAATTGATGCAAGTAAAGTAATCATAATACCTCCTTAAGATTAAAATTGAAAATTTTGTATAATAACATGGCCAATATAATGATCGCTCTCTGGCATCTTATATAGCTTAACTAAATCCATACTATTTGAAATTTCGGTTAGAATATGCTTACTTCCAAAGCTCCAGAGTACATTATGTGGCCATTTTAGTTTGAAAGAATTATTGTGGCATTGTTTAAAAATGATAGTAATTTCATCATGTTGTAGCTTATCAATAATCAGCTCTACATTATTTTCTATATATAAATAATGATGGCTATCTTGCGGAGATAAATAGCAGGAGCCTTTTATGCCCTTGAATTTGGTTGGCATGTTTTTTTGATTTTGAGTTTTGCTGGCCGAGGTAGTGGCTGGCTGGGCAGGGTTGCCAGCTGCAGCGATTTGATGAGTTTGTTCTTCTCCGGGCACTTTTATATTTGTAATGAGCAGCTGCCACTCATTATTTGCATAGTAATATAACAGCCCGTCATTTTTATTATATATTATGCAGCCAGGGCTAGCCATGCAAAATTGCGGAGCTGAAGCATCTGACTTTTTGAAATATAATTGATTTTTATACTTCCCTGCAGTAATTATATATTTCTGGCCAGTCTTGATTGATTTCAAAGGTCTTTTAATAAAGTTATTTATGGCGTTACTTGCTATCGCATCGATTGTTAATATTGCCTCGTTAAAGACTATGTCTTTATTAATCTGGCCCGGCACCATTAAATTGATATTTAAATTCTGTGTTTTCATAAATCTATTTCTTATCTTTTGAAGATAAAAATATATTATATGAAAGCTAGCAGGCCGCTAAGGGCAAAAAATAAAAAAAATACAAAACCTCTAGCGGTTTAGTTTGTAGATGATTTGATTATCAGTAATTAATTATCTATGAGCTCTGCTTCTGAGTCAGTTAATATTGCTTCAATCATTATTCCTAATTTAGTATAGATCATTGCTTGAAAGGGGGTAAAAATAAAAAAAGGTAAATAACGACTAAAGAAAATAAGTAAGCCTAGATTGCTATCAGTCAAAATTTGATTTGCTGCTAAATATGCGGTTACTCCTGTAGGGATTAACAGAATTCTATTTAATGCTATATAAATAATGCAATTCATTATTAGCAAAAAACATATTCTTTGCAGCTTTTTAAAATCATTTTTTTTAGTGAATATTTCCCTTAAGGTGTGATTTCTAGCCTTAATAGTTGACGTTGAATACACACAGAAACACATAACAGACGCAGATAGTAAGATGAATATTGTAATTTCGGATGCAGAAAATAGAAGATACATAGCGCTGCAGGTTACTAGAACTATAAATAAAAATAGCTTTAGCCTTGTTGTATTTATGTCTTTTATTTTTAATAAGAAAATCTTGTGCAAGAAGTATGCTAGTGATATATATAATATTATTCGTGGTAGAAACATTATTATTGTTAGTAATGTCTTGTTGGACTCGTTGCCAGTCCATAGAATTCTTCGTACAACTTGTGAAATATATACTAAAAAAGCGCAATATAATATTAAATATATAAAATGCCTTGGCTTCAATATTGCCAAAGTATCTTTTGGTAAGTTTTTATATGGATATAATATTTGTTTGGTTAGGTTCATGACATTTATGCTTCTTTGAACTTTGAGAAAATAAACTATTTTTCTTGTTTGGTCAAGGTTGCAATGATTATTGATGTTATTATGAATATTAAATAAATCTACTTGGTCAATGCAATTAGTAAGAAATTTAGCTATCATACAAATTCGAAGAATGGATTAATTTATTGCTAAGTCACTGTGATTTACTGCTTGGAAAAAGTTTTTTTGTAAAAAATCAGAAAAATGTAATTTTTAGCTTGCTAAATATCGTATATAGATGTATAAAGTTTTTGCTAATTGGTGCTCAAGTGATACGTGCGCCAACTTCAATGGCCCCTTCGTCTAGCGGTTAGGACGTCACCCTTTCACGGTGAAAACACGGGTTCGATTCCCGTAGGGGTCACCATTTTAGTTTCATTGGCTATATATGGTTTTTGTTTCTAGAATCAAATTAAAAAATGTAATCTCCTCGGGGCATGGCGCAGTCTGGTAGCGCATCTGGTTTGGGACCAGAGGGTCGGGAGTTCGAATCTCTCTGCCCCGACCATCACTTAGTAATTACAAAATATTTTGTATATAAACCGTCACATTTACACTAAATTATTATATAACTATCCGTGCAGCAAAAATATTTGCTAATTATAGTAAAATCAGTTAAAATCCTTTTTGCAATAATTGTGAACATCGATTTTAAATCATCAATATTTATATTATGAATATTCAATACCCTAAATTTTGGTCAAAAAGCAGCTGGCTTGCATATTTGCTTGTGCCATTTTCGTTGATATATATGCTGCTTGGTTTTCTGAGAAGAGCCTTTGTACGTCCTATGAAATTTGATGGATTCGTTATATGCGTTGGTAATGCTAGCGTTGGCGGAACTGGAAAGACGCAAATAGTAAAGATGCTATG
>JAHDBQ010000028.1 GCA_020630305.1 Alphaproteobacteria bacterium
GTTGATCAGGATTGGAGTAATTATGCTGATGGGCCAAATGGAAATGCAGTAAAATCTTGCAAGAATAGCTTAGGGTTTATTTTAAATAACCCGCTGCAAGCTGTTTTTAATATTAGTGGTGACCTTGCCCAGAATATGTATGATGATATACAAAGCAACGTGAATGATACAACAGGCGGAAGGGACAAAGAAAAATATACATTCCTTGATGCAATTAAAGACACACCAGGGCTATTCTTTAGTTCTGTAGAACTAATTTTTGAAAAATTAATTAACTTGATAACTCAAATGCTTGTTGCCTGTTTAGTAATGTATTTAATGCAAAAATTCACTGCCCAGATGATAACTTTTGCATCTGATATGACTGATGGGGTAAGCATGCAAGGCATGGCGACTGGAGCAAATACTTTTTATGCAAGAGGTAAACAATTATCAGCGTTATTTGCTGCTGGAGCTGAAGCTGCTGCTAGTGGTGGCGGTGATGGTGGCGGAAGCGGCGATGGCGGCGGTGGTGACGGCGCTTCTAGAAGTGGTGGCCCTGATGGTAATGGTGGCGATGGCTCCTCAAAAAGTAATAAAAATAATGGTGATGATTCAAAAAATGACGCTGGCAAGAAAGCAGGAGATGCTGCAAAAAAAACGCTTAAAAAAGCTGCAGATAAATTGCGTTCAAGCGCAGATAAAACTGCCGCCAATGCATCTGGCGCTTTGGTGGGCAATTCTTCTAAAAATGCAGGGAGTTCAAGCACTTCTTTCCAAATTAAAGGTGATGATGATGGCAGCGAGCAAAGAAGCGAATTAGAAGATACAGATATTATTTATGACGATAGTGATTTAGAGGATTCTGTTAATGATTCTTCAAGTTCTTATGATAGTTCAGATAGCACTACCACAACCAGCAGCGGAAGAAAAATATCTACAAATAATAATACAAAATCTAGCTCGAGTAGCAATAATGCTTCCTCAATTAGAAGATCATCAGTTGGCAATAGCGCTACAAGTAATAAAAATGTTAGTAGTGATAGTGGTGGGAATTCTAGTGCAAACAGAAAGATTGAGATAGGATCTCATAGAAAAAGTAAAATAAAACCAAAGGATCCAAAATAAGGTAAGAGTAAAATATTAGGTATATGAAAAATATAATTAACCAGATTAAGTTTATAGCAATGCTAGTGGTAATGTTTACCGCTAGTAGCGTATATGCTGTATATGGTGAGTCATGTGTTTCTTTGCCAAATATTGACGCAAACTCAAATAGATTCCTGATGGAAAACGCCGCTTATGGTTTATTAAAGCGTAATATGGGTATGCAAAGCTACGTTACAGAAGATGTTGCCAATGACGTACCAAATCCTTGCAGTAACCAGCAACCTACCATGCTTTGGTTTGCAATTAAAAAGGCAGATGGCTCTGCCAGAATTAATCATATGACAATAAATGAAACGCAGCCGCTCAGCTCGCTGACTTCTAATCCTGAAATATTACAAAATCAGCAACTTGAAGACCTTGAACTAACTGTTAAAACAATAGGCAGCAAAATATGCTTAACAATGCCAACTTCAAGAGGAGTAGCGCCTCTTATATGCCGTGCTACAGTAGGAGGCGAAGATCTTGCAGCTACTGATGGAGAAATAGCTTCTGTGTGCGAAGCCAGAGCCACAGCATGTTTGTCCCCTACTAGTGAAAGCAGAACTCCGATTAATTTTTCAGGAAGAGCTGCAAATTGTCTTACAGACACACTTGCGCAAACTTTTTATGAAGGAAAATGTGAGGATATTGGCCCGAGAGCTGATAGGCCGCTTGAGTCTTTTGAGAATTTCCAGCTTTCGATGCAATATGCAGTTATGGCGGCATTACTGCTTTACGTAATGTTTTTTGGCTTTAAGCTAATGATGGATAGAGAATATGTAAGCTTGGAGAAAATGTCTTTATTTGTGCTCAAATTTATTCTTGTGCTTTATTTCTCTGTTGGATTTGGTAATAGAATAAATCAAAATGGAGTTGATATTCGTGAGACGGGTATGGTTAGATTGTTACCGATATTGACAACTGCAACATCAGATTTTGCAGAATTCATTTTTGATGCGGCAGGTTCGCAAGGGCTCTGCACCTTTGAAAAGCAAGATTATAATGATGGGTTTAGATATTACAGCTTCTGGGATTCTTTAGATTGCAGAATAATGTATTATCTTGGTGCGCAGCTTGTGTATGATGGAAGCACTTACTTTAATAGCATATTAGCTTCAAGTGGCGCAGCTGCTTCAGCAACTTCATCTGTTGTAACAGAAGAGTCCGGTAATGCAGTAACTAGAACACAGTCGGATAATCCAAAAGTAAATGCAAAAATGAACGAGTATAGTCAAGGCGTAATGATTTTTACAGTTATTATGGGCATGTTGCTTGGTGGATATATAATAATTTTCTTGGTTAGTTTAATAGTAGTAGTAGTTATTATCAGCTCTTTATTATACTTCTTTTCAGTATATTTGATTTGTATGGTAAGCCTTTATGTTATGGCTTATATCTCGCCTATTTTCATCCCAATGGCATTATTTAAACAAACTAAGGGATATTTTGAATCATGGGTTAAAATGGTTATATCATGTACTTTGCAGCCAGCTGTAGTTGCAGCATTTATTGCTATATTGGTAACAATTTATGATACTGCCCTATATAAAAATTGTCAATTTACAAAACATGAGCGCGATTTTGGAAGCGGAACAATCACAACATTTGAGCTTCGCGAACCAAACGTTGATGCTGAAGAGTGTCGTAGTAGCTTTGGCTATAAATTAATTGATTATTACAATGGAAATGGGTGGGAAGAAGAAACATTCATTCTATTTAAATTCTTTGCTATCTTTAATGTATATGGCGTACTTGACTCGCTTCTTGGCGTGTTATTATATGTATTGATATTTTACTTCGTATTGAAAGCGGTAAGTTCTTTTGCAGGTGGATTAGTTGGCGGCCCATCTGTTGGTAGCGTAGCTATCAGTCCAACTGGGTTTATAGAAAGAACAATGGCTGCAGTTGCAGCTGGTATTGCACTTGCCAAGGCTGCTGCTAAATCAAAAGCTGGAGATCAAGAAGGTGCTAAAAAAGAATTAAGTGAGGCTAAAGATAAAGCAAAAGAAGCTACTAAAAAAGATGATAATGAAGGTGGGAATAAATCAGACGCTTCTAAAGTAAGAGATGACCTCACGGAAAAAGCTGATAATGTAGCAAATAAATTAGAGAAAGCTACTGATTCTAGCGGTGATATGCAAGGCGATGGAGAAGGAAAAGGTGACGATAACAAACCACCAGGTGGAGGTGATAAGTAATGAGTGAAAAAGGACCAGACGATACACAGATGGCAATTATTGCTTTTGTATTGATTGCCTTTATATGCTACCTCTTAATTGGCATAACCGTTTTGCTTGGTCTTTTTAGGCCTGTTGCTGATTGTGCTTATAGGTATAATCTAGAGGATGTCGAAACCTGAAGCGATAATAGATGGGGATTTAATACAACACACTGCAACAATAAGTGCAACAGGTAATTACAGCATAAAGTATGACCAGGATGGAAATGAGGTAATAGACGAGAATAGATATAATGAATGGAAAAATACAAAGTTTTTCGTAAATGGAGAGTCAAGTGAACTGAATGTTAAAGTCAGTGGTGAACTTAGCTTGTGCCAGGCCTTTATGCCGAGAGAGAATTTAGAAGTTGAGAGCATGGCCTCTGACGCTTTAATTCCTCGCGTTAATGAATCCGCATCGCCATTGAATGTAATCTTTGATGAAAACCGGATGGAAGACTTTATCTAGAATTTCAAAGGGAGACCATGTTGTTGTTGGAATAGAAAAAGATAGAGTTGGCCAAGGAGTAGTTGCAGTGAAGAGCGGCGTGTCTGGTAATACATTTTCAGGTGATTGCTCGGAGGGAAATAGTGAATATTCACCAGTTTGTTCTAGATATTCTATTTACGGCCAAAGCATCGAATATTTGGAAAGATGCGTGGAAAGAAAAGAGTGTAATTCTAAATGTTTTGTAGCTCCAGATTGGACATCACCAGCAAGCTCTTGGATACCAAATCCAGCAATTCTTGAATTAGACTGCGTAGCTACAGGAAGCGACCCAATCACTGCCCTGCCAAGACAATGGCGGGAAGATCCAAATGATTGCATTTTTCATTATGATGATTTCCTGCTAGCTTTAGCTCCAAGAGAATACTTAAATAATGGAACCCATACTATTCCTTATTTTGAAGAAGATGATAATAGCGATATTTTAAGATCTTTCCCAACTGTCTGTAATGCAACAACAGCAAATATGGCCTCCCCAAGGGGTTTTTGGTTTTCAGCAGGTGGGGCTAATTATAATCCTACTGCTCCAGGACCAACAGGATTACTAGTACGCCAGGTAAGTAGTGCATCTAGTGGTGATGTTGGTGAAATGGCAAAATTTGATACAGAAACTACAATCAACCCAGCCAATAATTATAAAATACTCGAAGATATAGAACGCGAAGATGATGGCGATGTTCTTTTGCAATATAGATTCATTAGTAGCCTTAAACCAGGTGAAAATACAGGTGGATATGTTTTTAATATTAAGCAAACTAAATGTGTTAGAAAAAATGGTGAGAATTTTGAAGACCGCGGTGGGGTTGAATATGTAATTGTTCCATTTGGTGAAAATCCAAATGAAACAAACCCTACAAGCACTCTATTGAATGTTACTGATGGAAAAGGAATTATTGATGTAACAGGAGCAAATCAAGGTTATTTATGGATGCGTATCAAAAATACAGATCCTGACTTTAAACACAGTACAGGAATCTATAATGTTGATATTTTTACTGTTATTAAGTCTAATTTTATAGCCGATATATTTAACCCATTGCTTGAAAATTTTAGAGATCAAGTTACGGCCACATCACAAACTATATTCCAGAATATGACATGTTACCAGGGAGCCGGGGATGCAGATTCTTGTACTAATTTCTTTAATTACATTAGAGGGTTGCTAATATTATATGTAATTATCACAGCAATGATGTTTTTGCTAGGCATGCTAAAATTAAGCCAATCTGATTTAATAACTAGGTTGATTAAAATTATAATAGTTGCAAGCTTACTCAATGAAGGCGCATTTGAATTCTTTAATTTCTATATCTTTAATAGCATAATTAATTTCGGTGATGAGATAATAGGTAATATGTCTGGTTATAGCATATTCTCAGATGGTCAGCCTGTTACAAATCCACTGATATTTATGAGCAGCATATTAAAGAAAGTATTTACTAGCAAAACATTCTTAGTTCAAGTTCTTTCCTTAATGTCTTTTGGCTTAAGTGGTATTATATATTTTATAATTGTATTTGCAGCAATAGGTATGCTAGTTACTATACTAATCAGGGCACTGGCTACTTATATAATGGCTTTTGTATTCCTAACAGTATTAATTGGGCTTGCGCCATTATTCCTAACATTTATGTTATTTAACCAGACCTGGTATTTATTTGATAATTGGATTAAATATATATTTAGATATATAATGGAGCCGGTTATTTTGCTTGCAGGTATAATCATTTTAGCCCAGCTATTTACTGTTTATCTTGATAACGTTCTTGGATTTAGCGTGTGCTGGAAATGTGCAATACCAGTAAAAATACCATTCATGGTTCCGCTTCCCGGAATAAAACCTAATCTTACTTTATTTTGCATTAATTGGTATGCGCCTTGGGGATTCGACCCAGGCATGAGTAGTCAGCTTGGTTTAAACTTTACCAATATCGCAGCTCTTTTAATACTCGCTGTATGTATTTGGGGCTGGAGTAATTTTGCTAAAAGTCTAACATTTGCTATTATAAGCGCTCCAGGTGCCCCAGCTGCTGCTGGCGTAGCAAGTAATATGACCAAAACAGTTGGTGGGTTTGTTTCAAAGCACTCTGGATTTAAAGATTATGCAGATAAAGGGCGCAAAGGAATAGAAAAAGGAGAATCATGGATTAATGATCAAGTCGTTGGACAAAAACCTGAAGAAACAAAGCAAGAGTCAGAGGCAAATAGAGATGTACCTGATGGCGCTGAAGAGGTGCAATCAGAAAATTCAGAGCAATCATCTTCAGAAAAAAATGAAGATAAGAAAGAAAAATTTGGCGAAAGCTCAGACGAACATTTTGGCAAGCGCGATAAAGGTTCTCCAGAATTAGCAGAGAAAAGCTTTAATGCAGCCAGAAATAAGACAAGTAAAACCATAGGAAAAGCTAGAAAAGGTTTAAAAAAAGAACTAAATAAAGGTGATAAAAATACTAAGACTTTAAATAAACTTATATCTCAAAATAAATCTGACAAAGCAAAAACTGAACAAAGAAATGACAGCACTAACAAAGATTCCGATCAATCTTCTTCACAGAATAGTTCAGGCAGCGGCACAGGAGGTAGTAATGACTAAAATTAAGAAACTTCTTGATAGCTCTATACAAACTAATTATGTATTATGTCGTATGCTAATTAATAGTTTGCTGCTAATTTTGTTAGTAGCCACTACTCCTATTAGTGCGCAAGCAAATTGGAACGAGGAAAGTCCAGAATCTTTAGATAGCATCAATAGCCAATGTTTAGTTCCTCCTAATTTATTAGGCTATGATGCTGATCAGATAGTTGTTGATTTAAAAAATGCAGAAAAGTGGCAAAGCACAGGAATTACCGCAACTGATGGGCAAGTTATTGGCATTCAGTGGGGGACAGCTAATAAAGCACCAAATACGCGCAAATATAAAATTTTATATAAATTTAGCCCTCATTATCGTGCTGGCACCGGAGCTTTTGATTATTCAGATGCAGATGTTTATGTTCAAAGATACAACGAAGCCACAAATAAATATGAAAAAATACCAAAGACAGACAATATAGAAGTAAGATCTGGCGAAGTTGTTAACATTCATTTAATTAGTGCCAGTGAATTTTTCTCTCCAGATTCTGAAATAAGCGCAGAACTTACAAAGGATGAGAATTTATGCGGAGAAAGTACAAAAAGCCCTATCGATAATAAAATGATCTTAACTGATAATGTTACAAAATTTTGTCAAGATAACGAATTAGGGTTCAATTGCGACGATGTGTTAATAGGTTACAGCGCAAGTAGTGAAATGAATTTTAATTTAAAGGATTCTATTCCTTCTTGCCCAGATGGAGCCTTAAATCGTAATGCTGTTTGTTATTTGGATGAAGGAAGAGGAGTGAGTTTTCAAATTAACGGCATGCAAAAAAATATTCTAAGCAAAATGCCTAAAAATGATGGTAAGAATTTTTTCCATTATCAAGCTACAAGCGATGGTAGATTATATATTGGTCAATATGCTGAAGATACATTAGATAATTTAACTCCTAGTCAAGCAGGAGAGCTGTATTGTACATTTAATACTACAGCAAATCCATCTGGGTATTGGACTAGCATAACAGGTGGACTTGACCAGTGGCAATTATTTATGCCTAGGACAGTTTATGTAGGGCGCTATTTAATGTATGTAGAAATTGGAACAGGGTATACTAGCGCAGCCTCTAACACAGATGATTTTGAAATAGAATATGCTATCACAAATGATGGTAATGAACCAACGGGGCCAGGTAATTCTGTTGCTAGTGGTTTTAAAGATAATGCAACTCAGAGTGGCTATATATGGATAAGAGCAGTGCCAAAAACTGCAGGCCAGTTGCTTACTGGTGACGCGGTGGTTACTGTTTCGGCGTTTAATGGCTCCACATTTTTTTCAACTATTTTATATGATAAATTAGTTGATCCTTTACGATTAAAGTTCAACGAATTATCGGAAAGCTTATATCGCGGGCTAGTTGGCGATGCTAGCTTAGCTAATATAGCGATGACTCTGCTTACGCTCTATGTAATAATTTATGGCTTATTATTTTTGATGGGCGCAATGCCAATTAAAATCACTGACCTTACTGTTAGAATCATAAAAATTATCATTATTGTTATTTTATTCAGTGAGCAAAGCTGGGAGTTCTTTAATACTTATGTATTTGAAGTATTTACTAATGGCACGAATGAATTAATGAATAAAATTAGCGGTACAGTAGCAGTTGAAGATAATCCGTTTGGGTTCATTGATGTAATACTAAATAAATATACTAACCCTAGAATTTGGGCGCTGCTTGGTATTCAGCTTCTTCAGGTTACTAACGGCATGGCTTTTCCTGCATTGCTAGCAATAATTGG
>JAHDBQ010000029.1 GCA_020630305.1 Alphaproteobacteria bacterium
ATGTCCTTTGGCAGATTAGAGATATTTATTTTTTGATCTTCAGAATCGACTCTAATTTCTTTGCAAACACCTAGCATTCGCAATAAATTATCAGGCAAGAAATCAGAATCAGTATATTTTTTGATGTCAGCTTTATCTTTAAGTATGTCTTTCAGAAAATTAGTGTTTAATTTTTGCAATATTGCAAAATCTTTCAAGCTGAAGAAATGATCGTTACCTATCTTGCTACTCATGGCTTCATAAATAGCTTTGTTGCTTTTAGTCAAAGATGTAATTTGATTGTAAATTTTATCAACTTCATTATCATATTTTATGTTTAGTAATGAAAAATTTGAGGAGCCATCAAAAAATATTGGATTTAAAATATCAGTACATGCTCCAACATCAAAAGAAGTTAGCTTCATTTTATTAAAAATTATATTAAATAATCTACCGTCTGATTCTCTTTGATTTAGAATAAAATCATCTGCTTCATAATCAGCACCTAGAGAAATAGAACTAATATTTTTTTCTACTACAGAATCTAATATATCCGCTAATTCAGAATATTTAAGTTCATAATTACCATGAAGCTGCAGCTCTACCTCAGAAATAACACATACAGAAAATGCAATATCTAGCATGACGTTTATATATTTCTCTTCAAATAATTCTAAACCATGCAAATTAAATATCAGTTTTTTATTATTTGCCACATATTGCAGGTCTTTAAAGAACGAGCTTCCTATTACATCCGAATCTTTAGAAATGCAATCACTTTCTGATTGATCAGAATCTTCCTTAGATGATGAGATATAACTACCAACGAAACCTCTTATATCTAATTGCTTTACAAGGTCCTTTCTGCTCAATATTTCTTTCATTTCATCTTGATAGTCTCTGAATTTAATTTCAGTGACCTGATAATCTGCAACCAGATTATTATTGAATTTCATTTTGTTTTCCCTAAATTTATAATTACAACAGGCGTTATATTAACAGAAATTAACCATCCGTCAAATGAATTCCTACAATATTCGCATTATTTTTCATGTCAATCTTTGAATTAGTTAGTTTATTTTTTTGAAATTTTTATTAGCTTTTGACTTCTGCCTAATTTTCATTTAGTATTAATGTATAGACTCGCGTTATCATAACGAGTTATACACAATTTAAATAAACAAATCTAGAAGGTTTTTATGTCTGGGCCATTAATTGAGTTAATATTTTTCGGTGCCATTGCTTTTATAGTTATTGGTAAATTAATTTCCATTCTTGGCAATAATGCCAACGAAGAATCATTCTTTGGCGAAGGTAAGAATGCAATGAAGGATGTTACTAATTCTACTAAAAAAGCTGGAAGTAAAGCGCAAATTATCAAACCAAGCTTTGCAAAAAGTTTGGGATTAAAAAATATAATTGTTGAAGGCGCAGAAAGTGAAGTTAAGTCTGGCCTTGAGGATGTTATAAAACGCATGAGCAATTTCAATATTCATAACTTCATCAATAACGCCAAAAGTGCCTTCATGATGATTATAAGCGCTTCTGAGAAAAATGACGCTGAAGAGCTAGATGGGCTTGTGGATAAAAGATATATGACTCAGTTTCAGTCCATTAGCAGCAGCTATGGCAAGATAACATCAGAAAATAAAAAACCAAGCGCATTAATTTCTGAGATTTATATGTTTGGCAATAATATTTTTATTAAGCTTTTATTTACTGGCAAGAATATTACACAAAATGTTTCTGACTTGCAAGAGGAATGGACGTTCACAAAAAGTGTTCTTAACAAAGGCCCTGAGTGGCACTTAACTAATATAGATAGGGTTCAGTAGCGTTTGTTTCATGCGGCATATTTTTTTATTCCTTATTAAAATATACAAATTTTTTATTGCGCCGTTTTTTCCTGGGAGAAATTGCTGCTATTACCCTACTTGCTCTATGTATGCTAAGGATGCTTTGAACTCTAAAAATATTTTGGTCGCACTTCTAATGATTATCTGGAGAATTTTAAGATGCAATCCTTTCTCTAGCGGCGGGTATGACCCTGCGATAAAAGATTATCCTGATAACAAGCAAGAAACAAATCAGGATGACAAAAAATAAAATTACAGGTGCTAAATTAATAAAGACCTATCTACCGGAAGCGCCAACTCTGCCTGGAGTATACAGAATGCACGACCTTTCTGGATCAATTATTTATATCGGCAAAGCAAAAAATCTAAAAAACAGGCTTACTCAATATAGTTTAAAAACCGAAGGGAAAACCAAGGTAATGGTTTCGCTAGTCAGCAAGGTAATTTACAACGTAACGAATTCTGAGTCTGATGCACTTTTGCTGGAAGGGCAGCTGATCAAAAAATTCAAACCTAGATTTAATATTCTTTTAAAAGACGACAAATCTTTTCCATATATAAAATTAAGGACTGATCATGAATATCCGCAAATTCTTAAATTTCGCGGTAGGAACTTGGCAGAAGGAAAATTCTTCGGTCCATTTGCGTCTGTAAAACATGTCGACATTACAATCAAAGAATTACAGAAAATATTTAAACTTCGTTCTTGCTCTGACAGTTATTTCGCAGCGCGAGAAAGGCCTTGCTTGCAATATCAGATAGGCCGCTGCTGCGCACCGTGTGTAGATAAAGTCTCGCGCGATGAATATAAAGAATTAATAGGCGAAGTAAAAGATTTCCTTTCAGGCAAGAGCCAGTCTTTGCAGAAGAATTTATCTAAGAAAATGCAAGGGTTTAGTGATGATATGGAATATGAGAAGGCTGCCTTAGTACGAGACAAAATTAAAGCTCTTAGCTATATTCAGATGAAATCCGAAACATCTCATAATTTAAAAGATGCAGACGTAATAGCCATTAGCGGCCGCAATGGCGAATTTTGTGTGCAGCTATTTATGTATAGGTCGCACCAGCCTTGCGGGAATCAACCTTATTTTCCTGCAAACACGCATGAAGAACAAACAGAGCAAGAGGTGCTGAGTAGCTTTTTAACGCAGATTTATCAGAGCAAAACACCGCCAGAGCAAATCCTCCTGAGCCATGAAATAGAGAGTGTTGATGCATATAAGCAAGCCTTTAAAGAAATGCATAATGTTAATGTAGGTATTTCTACACCAAAGCTTGGAGCGAAGAAAAAACTTATGGATAATGCGCTGCATAATGCACAGCTGGAGCTTGAGAAACATTTAAAAATTTCAGCCAAGAATGTGGTGGCTCTTAAAGAAGTTCAGAAATTATTTGATCTAGAATCCCTACCAGAGCGAATTGAAGTTTATGATAACAGCCATATTCAAGGTGCGTTTGCACTTGGGGCGATGGTAGTTGCTGGCAGAGAGGGTTTTGAAAAGAAAGAATATAGATTATATAACATTAAAGAAAAAATGGAAAATGTCTTTGGCGGTGATGATTATGCAATGCTTTCAGAAGTTTTAACTAGGCGCCTTGGTAGGCTTAAATCAGAGCCTCATAGAACTCCGGATCTTATGATAATAGATGGTGGACGCGGCCATATGAGTACGGTAGAGAAAATTATGAATAAGCTTGATATTGATATCCCTTTCGTATGCATGTCTAAAGGCAAGGAACGAAATAGCGGGCGTGAACAGTTTCACAGACCTGGTAAAGAAAGCTTCACACTAGATAGAAATATCGGCGTGATGAAATATCTGCAGATCCTGCGTGATGAAGTACATAATTTTGCAATTACTAGCCATAGAAAAAAACGCTCAAGCGCAATTAAAGTTTCTTCCCTGGATGGTATCACAGGAGTGGGAGAGTCGCGTAAAAAGAGTTTGCTTAATTATTTTGGCTCATACAAAGCAATTACCGAGGCCTCAGAAGCAGAAATTAGTAAAGCAGAAGGGGTTAGTAAAAATTTAGCAAAGATTATTTACAATGCCATTCATGGCAGCTAACTATATATCTTGTATATAAAAAATACCTAAACAGAAATTAATAAAAACTTCTCGGTTAATTTAATAGTTTACTAAGCAAGGTATAATGTATACTGTTTCGTAATAAATTATTATTTTTTATGGAAATTACGATATGAATATTCAAAATTATCTATTTTTTTGATTACATTTTTTATGAATTCAGCAATAGCGGCGGATACTGATTATAAAATTATTTACATACCTCAAAATTCTCCAGTAGCTTTCATTGATAATGGACGTACAATTCGTGAGCAGATGAATAACACCAAAGCATGTACGCACAATGCAAACAATGATGAGTATTATAGAAACAAAGATACTAAATATAGTGAATGGAAAACTACACAAAATAAAACATATAAAGCAAATAAAGAATCAAGAAGCATCATATTTGAAAAATATAGAAAAAGAAAAATACACTTTTATCCCAAAGAATCTACTATTTCTAGAAAAAAAGATTTATACAAACAGCTCAAAAAGATCAAACTGAAAGCACCCAAAAATCCAAAATCAATTAAACAAAATCAAGCATCACCTAACAAGAAAATGCCTGACGAAATAAAAACAAATCTTTATAAATCAAAAGTAAAATTGAATTAATATTACTTATAAAAAGTATTTTAATTTAGTCCAAACTCTTTGTATTACTCAAATAAAGATAGATTAAATATATAAAAACTGCTACTATCTTATCCAAATTTATTTAATACACCTAATTAAACATAAAATACTTTTACGTGAATGCTAATTAAATCTGGAATTATCGTCGCTTTCTTTACCATGCTTTCAAGGGTTTTTGGGCTTGCAAGAGAGTTTTTTATTGCGGCATTATTTGGCACCTCCGCCACTGCGGATTGCGTAAATGTTGCATTTAAATTTCCGAATCTATTTCGTAGAATTTTTGGAGAAGGCGCATTATCGGCAGTATTTATACCCATGTATAGCGAAAAATTAGTTGATTCTGAGGAATCAGCTAAACAATTTGGTGGCAAAATTTTCTCCCTTTTAATAATCACCTTAACTGCAATTACATTGCTGCTGCAGTTTTCAATGTATTATGTTATGGTAATTATAGCCCCTGGGTTTTATTCAGATCCTGAAAAGTTTGCACTTGCTGTAGAGCTTTGTCAAATTACCACGCCATATCTTATTTTCATATCTGCCGTTGCTTTATTTGGTGGTATGCTCAATTCTGTTAAACGCTTTGCAGCTTTTGCATTTGTGCCGATCATATTAAATATCAGTATTATATTATTTACTCTTATATTAAAAAACAAACTTACTCCAGAACATGGAATTGCATATTCCCTTATAATTGGCGGAATATTACAAATAATATTCATGGTTATTTGCCTATACAAGGTTAAACTAAACTTTCCCCTTACATTCAAGCCAAAAGACAAAGAGGTCAGTAAACTCCTAATTAACATGGGCCCGGCAGCTATGAGCTCTAGCGCCCAACAATTAATGCTCTTTGTTTCGCAGTCAATAGCCAGCTTCTTGCCTGGAGCGGTATCTATTCTTGCATATGCTGAAAGGTTGTATCAATTGCCGATAGCCCTAATTGGGATCACTTTTGGTACAATTTTGCTACCGGAACTTTCTAAAATATACAAACAAAATAACTTCAAAAAAGCAAATGAAATTCAAAATAAGGCAATCAAAATTGCGGTAACTTTATCAATCCCTGCTATGATCGGCCTTATGATATTATCAGAGCCTATTATGCATTTAATTTATGAGCGCGGCGCATTCACCAGAGAAGATACACTAGCTTCTTCCAAAGCCTTAGCAGCATTCTCGATTGGCCTTCCCGCTTTTGTTCTTTCTAAGATAATTACGCCAATTTTTTATGCAAACCTAGACACCAAAACACCTTTTAAAATCACGATATGTTGTCTGCTTATTGATACAGTGCTAAATCTTGCATTAATCATTCCATTTGGTTATGTTGGAATAGCTCTAGCAACGTCATTCTCTTCATGGATCAATATCTATTTTTTAAATAAATATGCAAAACAATATGGCGATTTTCATATTACGCATTCAACAAAAATCTTTACTATCAAGGCTTTAATTGCCTCTTTAATAATGGGGGGATTTGTTTTTGTGAGCAGCATTTACGGCCATGAATATTTTTTCCATGAAAGTAATTTAATTAAGATTATCTCTCTATTTGGTTCTATAACCTTTGCAGTTACAATCTTTTTGATCATGATATATTTATTTGACATGCATAAAGAAGCCTTCAAAAAAGCTGAAGATAACTAAAATATCCACTAAAATTTCAGAAGATATTTAACTTTACAAAGTGCAATTCATCACCTAATCTCTTCCCTTTGAGCCTTGTTTTTTAGCTTGGATTTCTTTAGATTTATCCTCACTTATGGTATTAGTATGACCTTTAACTGACTTCGAATTTCCTTTTGAAACTTTTTTTCTTACACTTTGTGCTTTTGAAGCAGTGTCTATATTTTGCTTAGTTTTCCTTTTGGGTTTTACAGTATCTTGTTTAGCTTCCCTTACTGAGTTAGTTCTAGCCTCAAATTTTTGAATTTTTTCTTCCAACTCACTTTTGAATTGAGGATTTTGTTCTAGTACAGCTTTATTACCTTTTAGAATACCTCTTCTAGCAGCAGAACGAGGAAGAACTGGCCTGTTTTTATTTACACCTAAAAGCCTACTTTGCCTTGATACAGCCTTACCCGTAGGAGACCTCTTTGGCTCAGAAGAGTTTGCAGCAGAAGCTACCTGAGTTGCATCCTGAACATCATTACTCTGCACTGGAGCATTCCTTGGAATAGGTGGCGGTGGCTTGTTAGGTGCTAGGCTTATTTTCTCTGGAGGAGCAGAAGGTCGAAAACTTGGAGGAAGGCTACTAGAAGAAATAGAAGAATTTTTAATCTGCTCCTTTTTAGGATCTGGTAGAGAATCTATAATCGCATTCATTTCCTCAATAGTCATATCACGACTATTTCTAAAATTTATCTTTTGCCCTGGTTTAGCATTTTCTAAACCTTCAATCAACTCGTCAAGTTCTTGAGTGCTCATTGCCGCATTCGCCTCACCTTTTCCTTTACTATCTCGCAACGTTGTTAGCTTATTCTTTAATTCATTATTCAATGCTGAACGGACACCCGATTTTGGGGCCGCAGCCTCTAGTGAGGATGAAGCCGGCGAGCTGAGTGCTTGCCCATGCCCTTCATTTTTTTTACCCTCTGCCCTTAACCTCGAGTCTGCAGATACGTTCATCATTGGGCCTGATATAGGAGCTTGGAGTTTTTTATATTCTCCTAGAACCTGTTTTGCTTCCTCTTTGTCAGATCTTTGAAAAGCTCCTAATTTAGGTAATTTCTTAACTTTGTTAGAAAGTAATTTTAAATCAGTTATAAACTTTTCTTTCTCTTCATTAGATGCAGCAGATGATGCAAAAAGCTTTCCTGCTGTAGTTTTAATTTCCGTATAATTATCTTTAGATAATTCACACCTTTTGAGTGAATCAAAAGCTTTTTTAGCTGTTTTTTTCTGTTTATTGTCTAATCTATCATTTTTTTCTAATTTTTCTATTAAAAAATCATTTAGAATAATTGACCTAGCATTATCACCAACATCTCTTGAAATATTATAATATTCTAATTCAGTGTGGTTATTCTCAATTACATTCGAGAGTAAATTGATGCGTGTAGTAATTACCTCATTTAGCTTTTCGTTAGGCTTTTCCTCTAAGCTCAGCTTTTCTAGAGCTTGGGTTACCGACTCAAGTCCTGCTTCAGAAAAATGTAGCATTGATTGACCTAAATTACGACCTAAGATTTCTATATCTTTATTATCTAAATCTTGCATACCAGATATTAAATCAACATATTGCTCAACCTGAGTATTTATTCTGCGACTAAAATTATTGATTTTACTTACAATATTATCATGAGTATAATCATTTGAAGTTTTTTTTGTTACAATATCTTTCAGATCCTCAGATACAGTTGTAGCATATCGTACCAGCGCTTGAGTCATATTTTCAATCTGAATAAAAGTTTTACTAGATTGATAATTATCTGCTGAATGTAACAAAGATTCTTTTAACTGGTCTAAATTATTTGAAATATCTTCAGTACTTACTTCTTCAGAAGCAGTAATGTTTAAAATATTTGATTTTATTTTTGCCACATCCTGCAAATCATTTTTACCAAATAAAACTTGATATATTTCTCGCGGTTGATCGTCAGCACCATAAAATTGATCTGTCCGATATTTTCTATCAATAGATTTT
>JAHDBQ010000030.1:0-1350 GCA_020630305.1 Alphaproteobacteria bacterium
GATGTTATGATAGGTAGATTCGACCTTGGGCAAGATAGTGTAGGAGTGAATGCAGATAAGCTCGAAGCCTCATATTGCATGTTTAGAGATGAAATTACTTTGCTAGTTAATGGTGATATTTACAAAACACGTCTGGGCAAAATTGAAATCTATTCGAAGAGCCCTGATATGAAATATGTTTTCAGTGGTAACTTAGTAAAATTTTACAAAAATAAGAAGTTCAAGACGCTGCCAAAAGAAGTTTATATAAAAGGCTATTCAAATAAATATGCTTCATTTGTAAATGATAAAGAAATTTCTAGAAATGATGGTGGCGAGTTTGTTTTTTCTGCTACCTTGAATGGCGATAATTATGATTTATTGCTTAAAAGCTCTAGCAATAAAGTTTTGGTAAATTATCAAAATTTTATAAGAATGATTAATGCGCATAGAATTGACTCCTTAACCCCTCAGCAGCGCCAAGATCTGACCACAGGAATTAATATTGCAGATGGTTTGTTTGGATTCGCTACTGATATGCACCTTGAAATCTCTGCTACTACTCCTGCAGCTCTTTTTGCAAACATGGCTGAAGAGTCTGACTTTGAACAACTACCTATGGTTCAAGGGTTGGTATACAGTAAAAAAATACATTTTTCATATAAGATTAAAAATGATTATCTGAGCCATTCTAGTGGTGTTAAACTGGATAAAATAGAAGATTATAGACATGGTTTTACTATTCATGGTGATTTGTCGCAGAATTACCCAAAAGATATGCTAAGAAAAATCTGGGAAACGTTGCCTGATCATGAAAATCATGAAAAAATGTATGATGGCTTAGCAATGATCTTTGATGCTAAGAATATCAGTATGTATATGCAAGGTGATTTTGATGCACAAAATAGAAGATTATATAATCTAGAAGCAAAAGCTAGCTTAAATGATATTTCTACAGCTATAGTATATGAACAAGATGACGAAGAGGTATCTATTGCACTTAAATTAGATAATCCTGAAAAGGCATTAGATGGTTATTATAAAATGCATAATCGTATGAAAAGTAGTTTTCCTTCGCTAAAAAATAATAAGAATCTAGTTGTTATGTTAAAAGAATATCCTGCGATAAGAAAGCATATTCTAAATGCGTTGCCGGCATTATATAAAGATGAAAAATATTCTACAGATCAGGAATTGGTCATAAAATATCAAATAGCTAAAAAAGAAGGTGAAGGGTATATTGATCCCAAAAATCTCAGTGCAGAAAACAGAGATATGAAAATCAATGGCATGGAGATAGAAGAAATTTCCAAAAACCCTAGAGTAATTGAGCTGGTTGAATATTTTCAATCATTTGCAAAAAAAACTAAA